>JBBITY010000005.1:0-15634 GCA_037440565.1 Desulfurellales bacterium | reverse complement strand
ACGAGGAGGCTGGCGCGGGCTCGGCCGTCGTCTGCGCCCACGGCGGCGGCGGCGATTCGAGCCAGTGGCGGCATCAAGTGCCGGTGTTTGCGCGGCGCTACCGCACCGTGGTGTTCGACGCCCGCGGACATGGCCAGACGCGCGTTGCGAGCGATCATTGGCGCATCACCGACTTTGCCGACGACATCGGCGCCCTCCTGCGGCACTTGGAGATTTCCCGCGCGCATCTGGTCGGCGCGACCCTGGGCGGGGTGGCGGTGCTCGAGTTCGCGCTCGCGCATCCCGACCGGGTGCGGAGCCTCATCCTCGTCAGCACGGCTCCGGACACCACCGACGAGATGCGCGCGCGCTTCGAAGCGTCCGCCGAAGTCGCCGAGTCCGGAGACCTCAGCGCTTTTGCCGAGGGCTTCGTGAACTTTATCTTTACGTCCGACTATGCGGAGCGCCATCCCGACGAGGTGGCCGATTTCCGGCGGCGTCTCGAACGAATGGACCCCACCGGGTACGCGCGCGCGGTCCGCGCCCTGGGCGATCGGCCGGCCTTGAGCCCGCGCCTTGGACGGTTGCGGGTGCCGGCCTTGATCGTGACCGGGGCGCTCGATCCTATCCCCACCTCGGCCCCGGGCGCGGCCCTGCTCGCCGAAACTCTGCCCCAGGCCCGCGCCGAAGTCATTCCGGACGCGGCTCATCTGCCGCAGATCGAGCAGCCCGAGTGCTTCAACCGATTGGCCCTGGACTTTTTCGCCGCGGCGGAGCGGGAAGCGGCATGACATCGATCCGTGGGCGCGATGGCCTCTCCTGCGAAATTCCCTCGCACCCTCACCCTGTCCCGCGGGTCATGCGGGAGAGGGGGCTTTGGGCGCGAGCGCTGTTTTTTTTCATCTGCGTTGGGTGGCCCGCTTGGCCATGACGATTGCATTGGCGGAGGCAACAGCGGCATGAGACGTACAGGCCCCAGGATTGAACGGACCAGTGGTCCATCACGCCGAACCGGCGATGGCCGGGAGGTATGGGCATGAAACCCGCCCGCGGGATTCACAGCATCCGCGACCGTTACGACGTGGTTGTGGTCGGTGCCGGTCCGGGCGGGCTCGCCACCGCAGCGCTGCTCTCCCAGGCGGGTCTGCGAACCCTGGTCGTCGAGCAAAAGCCCACGCTCGGCGGGCGCTACCGGGCCATCGAGTTCGCCGGCTGTCGGGTGGACATCGCCGAGCACCTGCTGAGCGGCATGGTCACGGATATCCACGATGCCTACGCCAAACAGGTGTTCAACAAGCTCGGGCTGCCGCTGGCGCAGAAGGAGATCCAATGGGTGATGGGAGTCGTCGGCCGCGGCAGCGGCCCGCCCATCGACTTCTTCGCGATGGACCGCACCAAGGGCATCGAGAACTTCTTCGACTTTTTCGCCTTCGCTGCCGGCACGCCGCTCGGCGCGCCGGAAAAAGCCGAAATGTCCCGCCTCTTCCATTTGATGGCCGACATGTCACGCGAGGCGTGCCGCAAGCAGGTGCACATGAGCTTTGCCGAATGGCTCGAACGGCACGCGCAAAACCCGGTCGTCCACATGGTGCTGGCGGGCGTGACCGGTCCGTTGGCAGGAACGACCGCGGACAAGATGAACATCGGACAGATGGCCAACATCTTCGGCGCCTTTCCGCGCATCGGTGCGGTGCCCTTCTGGTATCCGGACAAGGGCATTCTCGCCGACACCATCATCGCGCCGCTGGCGACGTACATTCAGGCGCACGGCGGCGACGTCGTGTGCGGGGTCAAAGCGCGCCGCGTGCTCTTCGACGGCCGGACGGTCACTGGCGTCTGGCTGCGCGATGACGATGAGATGCTGCTGGAAGTCCACGCCCCGTCCGTGGTGATCGCGTTTCCGATCCAGTTCGCCATCGGCTTTCGCCGCCTGGTGCCGGAAGAGCTATTCACGCCCGGCTGGCGCGCATCGGTCGCGCTGCTGCGGGAGTTTTCGCACGAAGATTTGACCGTCTACTACCTGCTGCGCGAACCGGTCATTCCCAACGACTACTACGGGTGGATTCATCTATTCGACGCGGCCAACGGCGTGCCCAATTACGTCGGCGATTGGATCGTCGGTGATTTGATCAACGCCAAGGTGCCGACCGGCAAGCAATTGGTCGGCAACTTCATCACCGCCAACTTCGAGGGAACGCCGTTCGGTCTCGATTCGTCGCCGGAGATGGTGCGCAAGGCCATCGAGCGGTGGGAGGCCTCGATGCAGAAGGTGTTCCCGGGCTTCATGAGCCTCGTCGAGGCCAAGGTATCCAACCTGCAGCTCAACTGGGGCCGCTACGCGTACTCGGTCATGCCGGAAGAGCTGTCGGTCAAGGCGCTGGGTCTGGAGGGGCTGTACTTCGCCGGCGATTCCATTCTGTCGGTGAGCAGCCTGGCGTCCGACAAGGTCTACGACGTCGCGTTGCAGTGCGCCGAGGCGGTGCTGAGCCGCTGAAAGGGGAGGGCTCCGTGTACTGGCTCAAAGTAAGCTATGTGATCGCGCTGTTGGCCGCCGCGGTACCGGCCGCTGGGGACGGCCTGCGACCGGGGGTCATCCTCGACGAATCGAACTGGCAACTGGCGACCAACCTCCTGCCGCCCGAAATCCTCGCCCACTACAAGAATGGCGAGTACGCCAATGCCATCGGCGAATGGAAGGACGGCGCCGTGCGGTGGAGCGACGAGTTCGCCCGCTCCACCCAGGAGAACGCCAGCCGCTTTGTGACCAGCCCTGAGGGATCGATCATCGACAAGGCCACGGGGAAGCGCCCGCCGTTCATTTACGGCTTCCCCTTCCCCGACATCGACCCGGCCGATCCACAGGCGGCGGTCAAGGTGCTGTGGAACTACTACTACGGCTATTGGGCGAACGGCAGCCGGCGCAACATCACGACGCTCACGTGGCTGGCCCGCGCCGGCGTTGACCGCTCCGCCATTCAGGACGTGTACTTCCGCCAGTTCGACGGCCAGCCGTCGGCGCTGCGCCCCAAGGAGAATCCGAACGACCTCCTGCAACAGATGCTGGCGACCACACTGGAGCCGGCGGACCTGCAGGGCACAACCGCGCTGGCGTGGCGCTACCGCGCCCCGGAGAAGCGCGATTCCGCGTGGGCGTACGTGCCGGCGCTGCGGCGCGTACGGGCCGTCTCGCCGGCGAATCGCTCGGATGGTTTTCTCGGTTCGGACATGAGCCAGGATGACGGGCCGTTCTTCGACGGCAAGCCCGAGGATTTCACCTGGACGCTGGTCGGGGAGCAGCAGATGCTGCGCTTGGCGGACCCGTACAGCCTGCGAGGCGATTACCAGTACCTTCCCCTCCCGGGCGGCGGTTGGCGGGTGCCGTTCAAGCCCGTGCCGATGGTCGGCTATCAGCAGCCAGACTGGAAGGGCATCTCCTGGGCGCCGCTCAACTTCGTGCTCGTCCAGCGCCCCTGCTGGATCATCGAAGGCGTGCCCAAGGACCGGTACTACCGCTTCGGCAAGATCCAACTGTACATCGATAAGGAGAACTATCGCGGTGCGTGGTCGCGGAAGTTCGACTGGCAGGGGCAGCTCTCCACGTCGTACCAGGTCGGCGCCTATCTCAACGGCTCGCCGGACGGCACGCTCTACGTGTGGGGACACGGCATCTACTTTCAGGTGGCGGAAGACCACCGACTCAACCGCGCCACCTTCGCCGGCGCGCCGCCGGCCAACTGGCCGGACCCGGTCAACGACTATTTCGTGTCGTACGATGCGAGCTTCTTCGACCATACGACACTGATGCGCTTTGGGAAATGATCGGATGAGCACGGCGATGAAAGGAAAGGTGGTGGTGGTCACCGGCGGCAGCGAGGGGATCGGGCGCGGCATCGCCGCGGCGTTCGCGGCGCAAGGGGCGCGCGTGGTCATTTCGAACCGCCGCCTGGAGCGCGGGGAGGCCGCCGCCGAGGCCATGCGGCGCGAGGGCGGCGACGTCGTGGCCCTGCGCTGCGATGTGTCGCGGGTGGCGGACGTGTACGCGCTGGTCGACGAGACGATCAAGCGGTTCGGCCGCGTCGACGTGATGGTGAACAACGCGGGCATCTACCCCCCGTGCTCGGCGACGGAGATGACCGAGGAGGAATGGGACCGCGTCATCGATACGAACCTCAAGGGCACGTTCTTCGGCGCGCAGGCGGCGGCGCGGAAAATGATCGAGCAGGGCGACGGCGGGCGGATCATCAACATCACCTCGATGACCGCCCACAAGCCGACGCGGTTCATCGCCCACTACGCTGCGTCGAAGAACGGCGTCATCGGGCTGACCAAAGTGCTCGCCTTGGAGCTGTCCGATTACGCGATTACGGTCAACGCCGTCTCGGCGGGCATCATTCGGACCGAGACGGCCGAATCCATCTACGGGCAGGGAACGCCGGAGCAAAACGAGGAGTTCCTGCACCTGATGGTGCCGTTGGGGCGGGCGGGCGAGCCGTCCGACATCGCCAACTTGTGCTGCTATCTGGCCTCCGACCAGGCGGCGTACATCACGGGCGCGGTCATTCCGGTCGATGGCGGGTACACGATCTGACGGGGCACACCGACGTTCGTTGCGGCGCATGACGGACAAGAACGACCCAATCGCCGGCGTGACCGAGGCGACGATCTTCTCCAAAAACGCGATTCAGACCGTTTGTGAATACAGCGTTTCAGCATACGGGAGGGAGAGCACATGATGACAGGAAGCACCACGCGCGGGCGGGAGCGCATCGCCGAGTTGCAGGCGAAATTTCCCGCCATTCCCCGGGCCATCGTCATCAAGACCGACGTGCTGCGCGAGGGGGTACAGCCCGGCGAGCTCCTGACGCGGATCGGTCCACATTCGTTTCCCCATTTCCTGGTGTGGAACACGGATCACCCGTGGAACCCCATGCTCGGCGGCGGGAAGTCCGAGCTGCGGGCGATTCCCTGGAACTTCATCTTGGAAGACGGCCACACGCCCGTCGTCTGCCGCCTCGATCCCGCCAGCCCGTATGAGGTCCGACTGACCGAGGCGCAGGGATTCGTTCTCTACCGCGATGGCGAGCCGATCGAACCAATCCGCTTCGAACGCGGCGCGCGCTGGATATTCGAGACCACGGCAGATGGCACCATGAATGGGTCGGTTTTCCTCTCCTGGACACGGGAGGCGTTGCTCGGCGCCGCCCTGCGTTACTGCGAGTACACGAAGTCGGGTGACCAGTGCCGGTACTGCTGCCTGGACGCCGAAGCCAGCCGCTTCGGCGAGTTCGGCTTCAAGCTCGATCTGGCCGTCAAACCCAAGAATGCGGCCGAGGCGTACCGCGCCGCCGTGCGGGAAACCGGCGGCATCCGCCAGGTGTCCTTCACCGGCGGCAGCCTGCTCGACACGTCGAAGGAGATGGAGCGCTACATCGCGCTCTACGCTGCGCTGCGCGACGTGCGCGATGAACTGGGCGCCGACACCCAATTTTACGCCTGCGTCACGGCGCCTCCCGACCGCGGCATTCTCAAGCGCCTGCACGACTCCGGGTTGAACCACATCGCCCCGAACATGGACTGCTGGGAGGAGAAGCTGTGGCCGATCATCGTTCCCGGCAAGCACAAGTTCGTCGGCCGCCAGTACTGGATCGACTCGCTGCTGATGTGTCTCGAGGTCTACGGAGAAGGCATGGTCGGGAGCGCGTTTGTGGTGGGACCGGAGATGGTGCAGCCGTACGGGTTCAAGCACTTGGAGGAAGGCCTCGCTTCCTGGCAGCGCTGCTTCGAGTGGTGCACCAGCCACAAGATCGTGCCCATGCTGATCCCATGGCAGAAGGAGGTCGGCTCACCGTGGGAGCACGAGGTGCCGCCGCCGACGGAGTACACGCTCGGCGTCTTCGAGGAGCGGCACCGCCGCATGGAGGAGAGCGGGCTCTACGGCATCATGGACCACAACTACTTCATGGGCCAGGCGTGGGATACGAACGCCGACTTCCGGCGCCTCGCGCACGGGTGCTCGTGCCGCAACTGTGCGCCCCCGCCGTACGGCCCCGAGCGCTACGTCGACCCGGCGGAGCTGCGCGTGCCCACCAGCGCGGGTGTGCAACCGACCCCGGTATGAGCGGACGCGGCGTCCAGGCCGGTGCGAGGGGGAAATCTATGAAGCACGCGGCGATCGTGTGTTGTCTTGCCGCGCTACTCCTGGGCAGCGCAGGGGCGGCTGGGGAACTCAAGCCAGGTGACGTATTGTCCCAGGAGAATTGGCAGCTCGCCAAAGATTTGCTGCCGCCCGAGATCCTCCGTCACTACGAACGGGGTGAGTACACCAACAAGATCGTGGACTGGCCAAACGGCCGGCAGCGCTATGGCAAGGCCTTCATGGAGGCCACGCAGCGCAATGCCGAGACCTTGGCACTCGATGAGAAGGGCAGCATCATCGAAAAGGCGACGGGCAAACGGCCCGCATATCTCGTCGGCATTCCCTTTCCAAACGTCACCGCTGCGGATCCGCAAGCGGCGCTCAAGATTCTGTGGAACCACTTTCTGTACTGGTGGAACAACGGGAACATTCACAACTACGTGGAGCTCAACTGGGTGTCGCCGAAAGGCGTCGAACGAACGGCGACGCAGGACGTGTATTTCCTCTACTACCATGGCCAGCCGCGGGAGTTCATTCCGCCCGAAAACCCGGACGATCTGCTCGTCCAGTTGCTGGCGACCGCCGTCAAGCCAGCCGACCTCGAAGGGACGACGGCCCTGACCTGGCGCTACCGCGATCCGGACAAGCGCGATTCCGCGTGGGCGTACGTGCCCGCGCTGCGGCGCGTACGGGCGGTGTCGCCCTCGAACCGCTCGGACGGGTTTCTGGGCTCGGACATGAGTCAGGACGATGGCCCGTTCTTCGACGGGAAACCGGAGGATTTCACCTGGACCCTTGCGGGTGAGCAAGACATCCTGCGACTTGTCGATCCGTTCAATTTCGCCGGCGAGCACCAGCGGATTCCGGTTCCCGGAGGCGGCTGGCGCGGGGTGTTCAAGAAGATCCCGATGGTCGGGTTCCAGGATCCGAACTGGCGAGGCTCCGCCTGGGCGCCCCTGAACTTCGGGCTTGCCAAGCGCCGCTCGTGGATCATCGAAGCGGTCCCGAAAGATCGATACTACCTCTACGGCAAGATCCAACTGTACATCGACAAGGAAACGTACCACGGGGCTTACAACCGCAAGTTCGACTGGAACGGCGAACTCCTGAATACGTACGTCGTCTTTGCCGACCTGAACGTGAATTACGGTGGAGGGGACGACTACTACGGCGGCGGCACCATCGTGTACCAAGGCGCAGAGAACATCAAAATGAACCGCGCGACGGTGGTCAGCGCGCCGCAGGTGGGCGGCGGCGATCCGCCCAACGACCGCCGCATCAAACTCGATCCGCAGTTCTTCGCCTCGCAGTCGCTGATGCGGTTCGGGAAGTGAGCGAATGGGCTACCGCGTGTCATTCCGCCTCCGAGCCGGCCAAGAAATCCGGCGGGCGGGAGCATTGCTCCAGCCCGAATTATGGCGACTGTCTTGCAGGCGAATCGTGCGAGACGGGATCCGTCGGGCTGGAGTAGTGCTCCCCCCCTCGAGAACGATGCTGGCGCAAGGAGGCGCGATTCTTGCGGGCGGGAGCGCTGCTCCCGCCCTGTCGGCGGCGTTCTGGGGGATGTTTTCACAAAGTTTCAGCGGGCCGAGGTGCCGCTGATGCGTGCGGCTCGCTGGTACGCCCCGCGCGATGTCCGCATCGAGTCGGTCCCCGAGCCCCGGCCCGGAGCGGGCGAGGTGGTGGTCCGGGTCGAGTGGTGCGGCCTGTGCGGCACCGACGTTCATGAGTATGCGCATGGCCCGGTGCTGATCCCGTCGCGCCCGCACCCGCTGACCGGGAAGCTGCCGCCGATCACGCTCGGCCACGAGTTCTGCGGCACGGTGGCGGCTGCCGACGCGGGCGCCGCGTTTCGCGAGGGAGAGCGCGTCACGGCCAATGCCTGCCTGGTCTGTCACGAGTGCTCGTGGTGCCGGGCGGGGCAGTTCAACCTGTGCGCCAAGCTCGGCAGCATCGGGCTCTGCGCCGACGGCGGATTCGCCGAGTACGTGTGCGTGCCTGCCTACGTGCTCCATCGCGTTCCGGCCGCGGTGGCGGCCGAGGCGGCCGCGCTGACCGAACCCATGGCGGTGGCGGTCCACGCCTGTCGGCGCGGTCGCGTCCAGGCGGGCGACACGGTGGCTGTGGTCGGCGCCGGCACGATCGGCCTCTTGGTCTTGCAGGCGGCGCGCGCACACGGGGCTAGCGCCGTGTTCAGCATCGAACCGATTGCCGCGCGCCGCGCTCTGGCCGCCCAGCTCGGGGCCCGGGCGGCCCTCGATCCCGCCAATGCGGTGGACAAGGAGATCGCCGCCGCCACCGGCAACCGGCGCGCGGATGTCGTGTTCGAGTGCACGGGATCGCTGGCCGGCATCGATACCGCGCTGCGCGTGTCCGGCAAGGGTGGCCGGGTCGTGCTGGTGGGCATCTACCGCGAGGCGTCGCCGGCGCCGTGGGCACGTCTGCAGGCGCATGAGAAGGAGATCATCGGTTCGAGCGCGTACACCGATGAATTCCCCGCCGCCCTGGATCTCCTCGCCTCGGGCGCCGTGCAGGCGTCGCCGCTGATCACGGATCGTATCCGCTTGGAAGAGCTGGAGGCGCGCGGCCTGCGCGCGTTGTTGGAGGAACCGGCAAAGCACCTGAAGATTCTGGTGCAGCCATGAAGGGGGCACCGCCCTTCTGCTTGCTTTCCTGGATGAGCATGGTCCAGAAGTCCCGCCCGAAGACACCCGGAGTTTGCACGTGCATGCGTCCCGCCCCGCGAAAAGGGCTCTCGGGTGCGTACCCACCTCGAAGGGGTGACATTCACCAGCCCCCCTTCGGGGCTTCGCTCAGTGTCGAGCAGGGAGGGATGGGTAACGCTGAGCCCGGAGGGAGAGGGGATCTCTCCCGCAGCGCGTTGCCAGGACGCAACTCGTCAGGTGGCGCGCCGTTCACGGGTGTGCCGTCGGCACGCCGCTGAGAACAGCCGTGGAGTTCGAGCTGAACGAAGAACAGCGGATGATCCGCGACCTGTGCCGCGACTTCGCGCAGGGCGAGATCGCCCCGCACGCGGAGGAGTGGTACGACGCGGGTCACTTTCCCGTCGACGTCTTTCGCAAAATGGCCGACCTCCAGCTCATGGGGTTGCTGGTCCCCGAAGCGTACGGCGGCTCCAACGCCGGGACGGTCGCCTTTGTCGCTGCGATGGAGGAGATCGCTGCCGTGGATCAGTCGATTGCCGCGACGTGGAACGCGCACCTGACCATCGGCTCGCTGCCCTTTCTCCACTTCGGCACCGAGGAGCAGAAGCAGCGGTGGCTCGTTCCCCTGGCGCGGGGGGCGGCCCTCGGCGCCTTCGGGTTGACCGAGCCGGAGGCGGGGTCGGACGCCGCCAACATCAAGACGACCGCCGTCGCTGACGGCGATGCCTGGGTCATCAACGGCACCAAGTGCTTCATCACCAACGCCGGCACGCCGCTCTCGTACGGGCTCGTGATCTTGGCCGTCACCGGCCGGGACGCCGACGGGAAGCGGCGCTACAGCACCCTCATCGTGCCGCGTGACGCGCCCGGCTACAGGGTGGGCCCGCGCTATCACAAGATCGGTTGGCACACCGTGGATACACGCGAGCAGATCTTCGAGGACTGCCGCGTGCCCCGCGACCACTTGCTCGGACCCGAGGGGGCTGGCCTGCGCCAGTTCATGGAAACGCTGGACGTGGGCCGCATCAGCATCGCCGCCCTGTCGGTGGGGCTGGCCCGCGCTGCACTGGAGCTGGCCCTCGGCCATGCCAAGCAGCGAGTCACCTTCGGCAAGCCGCTCGCAAAACACCAGGCGATCCAGTTCAAGCTGGCCGACATCGCCGTGGCCGTCGATGCGGCGCGCTTGCTGACCTATCGCGCCGCGTGGCTACGCGACGCCGGCAAGCCCTACGCGAAGGAAGCCGCGATGGCGAAGCTCTTCGCTTCCGAGGCTGCGGTACGTGCCGCCGAGGAGGCGGTGCAGATTCACGGCGGCTACGGCTACACGCGCGAGTACGCGGTCTCGCGCTTCTACCTCGATTCGAAGATCCTCACCATCGGCGAGGGCACCAGCGAGGTGCAGCGCATGGTGATCGCCCGCCATCTGGGGTGCTAGCGGAAACCATGGACGCGCAAGAAATCACCGCACTCGGCCAGCGCGTGCGCCAGCGCCTCGAGGCCGCCCTCGACCGGCACGACGCAGCGGAAGCGGAGCGCCTCTGCGAGCACCTGGCGAAGGAATACGTGCTCATTCACAAGGCCCTGCGCAAAGTGCTTGAGTACGCGATGGAGTACATCGAAGGCACCTTTCGCGACGAGCAGGCGGCGATCGCGGCACGCATCACTGCGGCCGTACGCGCGCGGGACTGGGAGCAGGCCCGCGTCCTCCTCGCCGAGCGCGATCGCCAGCATCGGGTGATTCACGACCAGTTTATCGCCATCAAAGCCGGCTTCTACAGTTACGTGGGCAAGGTGTTCGGCGACCGGCGACTGGAAGAGATCCTGCGCCATACCGGAGCGCGCCAGCGCCAGGGGTTCGAGCGCTGGGAGCAGATGCCGATCGAGGACTTCGTCCGCGCCACGGCGCATCTGCTGAAGAGTCACATGGGCGACGTGAGGGTGACGGAAGACGCCGAGAAGTTCACCATCATCCAGGACCCGTGCGGCTCGGGCGGCCGGCTCATGCGCGAGGGCGCGTACGAGGGCACCGACGGCCTGTATCGCGTCGGCGAGGGGCGCGACCTGACCTTCGGCAAAGCGGACTTCCCGAGCTACTGCGCCCACTGCGCCGTGTGGAACAACATCCAATGCATCGAGTGGTTCGGGCGTCCGCAGTGGTGCATCGACCACCCGGAAACACCGGCCAGCCCCTGTCGCATCCACATATACAAGGACCGGGACCGCATCCCAGATCGTTATTATCAGCAAGTCGGCAAGCGGCGCCCGCACGCGCGCCGCACGAGGAAAGGAAACGGAGAGGTACGATGAGCGAGGGTCAGAGCTGTGATGTGATCGTCATTGGCGCCGGACCGAATGGCCTGGCGGCGGCGTGTTACCTGCAGCGCGCCGGCCTCAGTGTGCTGGTGCTGGAGCAGCGCCGGGACGGCGTCGTCGGGGGCGGCGCGACGAGCGAGGAAGTGACCTTGCCCGGTTTCCGGCACAACATGGGTGCCGTGTGGATGGGCGGGACTCTGTGGACCGGCGTGCACAAGGAGCTGGAGCTGAAGAAGTTCGGGGTGAACTACCTGTACACGGACATCGCCATGTCAGCCGTGTTCGAAGATGGTACCTGCATCCACTGGCACCACGACCTGGAGAAGATGTGCGCCGGTCTCGCCCGGTACAGTCGCCGCGACGCGGACACGTGGCGCGAGCTGTTCATGACGTACAAGGACACGGCGCCGATGTGGGCCGCGGCGGAGGAGACCGTCAGCGGGGCTGCGGCCGCCTCGCCCGGTTCGCTCTTCCTCTCGCCACTGGAGCGCAGCCCTGCCGGGCGCGAGCTGATCCGCTTGAGCATGAAACCCCCTTCGGACCTGGTGAACGATTTCTTCGAAGAACCTCGCCTGCGCAATCTGCTGCGGCAGCGCATTTCCGAGGGTTTCACCCGGCCTGACGACGAACCGCAGCTCGGCAACCCCTTCATCATGCACCTCGTCATGAGCCACACGGTCGGACGCAGCTTCGGCCTTGCGGAGGGCGGCACCGGCCGCGTCTGCGCCGCCATGAAGCAGTGTCTGGAGCAGGCCGGCGGCCGCGTCGTATTCGGCAAGTACGTGGAGGAAATCACCACCCAGAATGGAGCCGCCACCGGCGTGGTGTGCCGCGACGGCTCGCGCTACACGGCCGGCAAGGGTGTGGTCAGCGACGTCACCCACGTCACCACGCTGCTCAAAATGGTCGGCGAGGAAAAGCTCGATCCGAAGTTCGCCCGCAAGGTGCGGACGTGGCGGTGGGAGGAGCACAGCTTCCACAACACGCACTGGGCCCTCAATGAGCAGATCATGTGGAAGGCGTCGGACCGCGACCCGGACATCCAGCGGGTGTGGTCGGTGGCGGTGCTGCCGCTCGACGCCGACGACCACTGGCGCCAGTGCCATGAAGACAATCGCGCCGGCCGGCCACCGCGCTCGCTAGGGTACTACGGCAGCTTCCCGACCGTCGTCGATCCCAGCCAGGCGCCGCCCGGCAAACACACGGGGCTGGCGTGGAAACACGTACCCTACGACCTGGCGGACGGCGGTGCGGCGCGCTGGGATGCGATCAAGGATGAGTATGCGGACCGCGTCGAGGCGTTCACCGCCCGCTTCACCAAGAACGACTTCCGCAAGAGCATCCTCAAACGGCACGTCGACTCGCCGCTCGACATCGAACGCCGCAATCCCTCATTCGTCAAGGGCTCGTGCTGCAACGGCTCCACTGAACCGCACCAAGTCGGGTACTACCGGCCGTTCCACGAATATCCGCCGGGGCGCTGCCCGATCGAGCGGCTGTACCTGGCGGGCGACTGGGTGGGCGTGACCGGGGGCGCCGGCCGCAACGCGGCCGGGGCCATCCTGGACGACCTGAAGATGAAGAAGTGGTGGGCAAAGCGCTGAGCGCGCGCCCGCAAGCAGCCTTGCCCCCTTGAACCCTCGAACCTTTCTCAGGGAGACCTCCGTGCCACGAACCATCAAGATGCTGTCGGACATGAACACGACCATGATGGAGATCGAGCGCGTCGACCGGGCCGAGGACCGCCTCAGGGTCACCGGCATCATGATGGGCAACTTTCCCGCCGAGATTTACATCGAGCCCGACGATCTGCTGGCGATGGTCGCAATGCACTTGCGCCCGTCGCCGCTCGGCTTCCTCCTCGGCTTGCCGTACTTCTGGCTGCGCCGCTACTGGCAACGGGAAGAGAATCGGAGCCTCGGCGCACGCGTGCGGGGCGTGCTCGTGTCGGCGCTTGTGGCTCTGGCCCAGCTCCTTGGCCTGGCGGTCTTCGCCCTCGGGTTGATGCGGTTGGCGCACCTCGCCGGGTCGCTCCTCTAGCGACCGCCGAGTCCAGGGTCGGCGGAAAGTCGCTGGGGGAGCCTCGCAGAATCAGTCGCCCCGAGTAGCGGCCCTCTCTTTTTGGGGCCGTGTATCGAAGGACCGGCACGTATGATCTGATCGCCGCCGGGTCCCGAAGGGCCCCGTGTCAGTCGACATGGCGACGCGCCTGCGCCACGAATTATGACATAGGTCATACATTAGTTTTCCAAAAGAGTGATAAGTTCGCGTCGTATGGCGATCGTCATCAGCTTTGAGCGCGCCAAGCTCCGCCGGGAGGCGGCCCGCCGCAAACCGGGTTCGGCGGCATCTCCGTGGAGCTGGCGGACCTGGCCGCTTTGCCGGATTCGCTACTTCGTCCAGACAGCGGCCGCGCGCCGTCCGCTGCGCAAGGGCGACTCTGTGTTGCCGGCGCGCGCGCACGCGCTCGCCGCGATTATCGATGAAACGCTGGTGGAATTGGAATGCCGGGGGGGAACGACCGCCACGGGCTTTGTGGCCGCACTCCTGGCACACCCCGAGCTGACGGCGGCCGAACGGGCCGCCCTCAGCACGGGGCCGTGCGAGGCCTGCCCCGTCCTCGCGGAGCGGACGCAGCAACTGCGTTTTCTTTGGGGGCTCTACCGCGCATACTGGAAGCGTGCCACCACGGCCCCCAGCCCGCGCCATCACCAGGGACACGCGATGGCGCTCGAGTCCCGCCAATCGGCCATAGACCTGCGCGGCCACATCCGCCACGAGATTTCGCTGGTCCGCCACCTGCAGCGAAATCTGGCGCGCTGCCCATGGTCGCGGCACGGTTGGGTGTCGCACGCGAATCGCCCGCTGCTGGGTTGCTGAGCAGCGCTCTGAGCGGTTGCCGTTCAGCCACCTTCCGTCGCACCGCCTTGACGCGGGAGCGGAGTCGCCAGCACAATGCGCGCGTGAACCGCCTGGCCAACGGCCTGGGCGCGGCTGGACTCCAGCCGGGCGACAAGATCGCCACGCTGCTGAAAAACTCGTTCGAGTGCTTCGAAGTCGGCAACGCCGCGACGCGCCTCGGCGCCATCGTTGTGCCGATGAACTACCACTTCACAGTCGACGGAAGTCGCGTACATCGTCGACAACTCCGATGCCAAGGCGTTCGTGTACGGCGGCCAGTTCCTCACCCGCGACGTGGAGCGAGCGACTGAAATCGGCGAGGAGGTAGATGCTGACGAGATCATCGATTTCGCCCGCCGACGACTGGCGGGATACAAGTGCCCGCGTAGTATCGAGTTCGTCGAGGAGCTGCCGCGCGAGCCGACTGGCAAGCTCTTCAAGCGCAGGCTCAAAGAGCAGTACTGGGCCGGGCGCAATCGGCTGGTTCAAGCGTCCCTCCCCGCCGGCGAAGCTGACACCGACACTCGTGCGGTTGGCGCGCGCGCCGCGATTGCAGTAGGAGACGCAGGCGAAAAGGGGGGTGCGCGTGAACGTTCGACGCGACCGGGACGGCGAGATCGCGATCGTTCTCGCCCTCGACGAGGCCGAGCAGCTTTTCAATGTGGTCACGACAGCCGAGATCCACGCGCCGCCGGAGGCGAGCCGCTTCGCGGCCGCGCTGCAACTCGCGTTGACGGGGGCGGGAATCGGTCCACGTAGTCACGGCGAGCGATGAGTGAGCCGGACACGGAGCTGCGGCGGTCGCTCAGCACGGCTGCCATCACTGTGTACGCGGTCGGCGACATCATGGGTGCCGGCATTTATGCGCTGGTGGGCACGGTGGTCGCTGCGGCCGGCAGCGGCGCCTGGCTTTCGTTCTGCCTGTCGGCGGTGATTGCGCTGTTGACCGGCCTCACGTATGCCGAGCTCAGCTCGCGCTACCCGATTGCGGCGGGCGCCGCCGCATACTGCAGGCGTGCATTTCGCCATCCCCTGGTGGCGTTTCTGATCGGCATCCTCGTGCTGGCGAGCGGCATCACTTCCGCCGCAGCGGTCTCGCACGCCTTCGTCGGCTACTTGCACACCTTTGTGGCTTTGCCCCCCCTGTTGGCCAGCGTCACGTTACTGGCTTTGATGGCGCTATTGAACTATGTCGGTATCGAGGAATCGGCGCGCGTGAATCTCGTGCTGACGCTGGTCGAGACGAGCGGCCTCCTCTTGGTCGTCGCGGTGGGCTTGAGCGCCGCGCGCACCCTCCCCCTTGCCGATCTCGCCGGACGCCTCGCGCCGCCGACCGACCTTGCCGGCGTCGTCAGCGGCGCGACAATCGCTTTTTACGCGTACATCGGATTCGAGGATACGGTGAACGTCGCCGAGGAGGTGAAGGACGCGAGCCGCGCCTTGCCCCGGGCCATTCTCGCCGCGATCGCCTTTAGTTGCCTGCTCTATGCGGCCGTCACGGTGGCGGCGCTGCTTACGATGCCGGTGTCCGGCCTGGCGCGCTCGACCGCTCCGCTCCTCGACGTGATCGGTGCCGCCGGCGTACGGTTGCCGGCCAGCGCGTTCTCCGTCGTGGCCCTGTTCGCGATCTGCAACACGG
>JBBITY010000004.1:21156-26329 GCA_037440565.1 Desulfurellales bacterium | reverse complement strand
AGATGTACTTCACCGTTCAGCACCGATCCGACGGCGTCGCGCGCGCCTGCTCCCCGAATCCGGGCTGGGACGTGGTGTCGCTCTACGCGCCGCGCACGCAGTCGCTCAGCGTCCTCGTACGGCCCGACTGGACCGAGCTTCCCGGCTCCAACGAGCACGGGAGCTTCGCGTTCCCGTTGGCCGCGCACGGCGCGCCGTGTCCAGCGGCATCGAAGATCACCCGATAGCGAAGGAGTTACGGCGCCGTTCCGTCATCCACCCTTTCACGGGACTTGAAGGGGGCTCGCTGGGTTCGATGTCGGCGCCCTCACGGGCCAGCGCGTCCAGGGCGTCCTCGAGCCGCCATTCGAACAGAAACTTCTTCTCGCCCCGTTCATCCACGAAAGGCGTCACCGACAATCCGGGATACTCGGTGAAAGGTTTCGAGAAGTGCGGTGTTGTGCCCGGGGCGCAGCCACCCGTACGTACTCGTAGCCCAGCTCCTGCGCCTGCCCTGTGAAACCCTGGCCATCGAAGTTGAGGTGGGCGGCGAGAACGCGTGTAGTGAGAGAGTGAGCGCTTGCTGTTGCCCAGCAATGGATCCGGTCGCACGGCAGCGAACCGTTGCCCGCCCGCTGTGACGGAGTACTTGTATTGACGTCGGGGCGGGGGCGGTCGATGACCGCCCCCGCCCTTCCGTCGGTGCCACCCCCTGTTCCCGCGAGGATTTTTTCACAAGCGTTCAGTTCCCGAGCGGGTGATTGACGAGCAGGAGCTTCTTCCCCTCGGCGGCGACGACAATCGGCGGCGGTTCGAGGGCCCTTCGGAGCGACTCCAGCTCGGAGCGATTGATGACGAGGAACAGGCGCTCGGCGGACCGCCACTCTTCGAAGAGCCGGCGATCGTCGGACCAAAAATACGCGTCCACCCCGCTGGGATCTTCGCCGAACTTGGGACGCTGTGGTCCAACGAGAATGACGCGGTGGCCGCTGTAAAAGGGGATGGCCTGGATTGAATGGCGGTACACCGCCAGACGATCGCCCGGCTGCAGCGCGGCGCGGGCGGCAAGACCCAGGCTGCGGTAACTCGTGGCCAGGCCGCGCGCAGACAGTCCCACGGCCAGCCACGCAAAGGTGCCCGCTGCCAGAACCGCGACGCATGCGGCGGCCCGCCGCGCGCGCGCAGTGAGCAGCGTCGCGGTCCCGCTCACAACGAAAACGGCCCCGGCGGCGTAGAGGTACGGCCGCATCAGGGGAAACCGCCAGTGCGTCACGAAGAGACCGAGCAGAGGAACCAGCAGGATGATCCCGACACCGAGACCCAGCAGAGCTGTGCCGCCGCGCCGCAGCACCGCAAAACGTCCGGCGTCCGCTGCCTGCGCGAAAAACCGAGCGAGGAGGATTGCCAAAGGCGGCAGAGCCGGCAGTACGTACGTGACGAGCTTCGACCCCGAGATACTGAAGAAGGCGACCACAAATCCGGCCCACAGCAGAAAGAACCGTGTCGCCGCCGACCACTGGCGCGGCGCGAGCAGCGAACGCCACGCGGCCGGGTCCAACAGGCACAGCACGCCCCACGGAAAGAGCGCCAGGGGCAGCACCGGAACGAAGTACCAGAACGGTGCCACATGCTGCCCCGGCGTCAGATAGCGCCTGAGGTGCTGCTCGACGACGAAGTAACGCAGGTACTCGGGATTGCGCCAGCTCACCGCGGCGTACCACGGCAGCACGATGAGGAGGAATAGCGCGATGCCGAGCGGATCGACCGCGCGCCGCAGCCCCGCCCAGTCGCGCTGCAGCACCAGGAACAACCCTGCGACACCGCCGACGATCAGCGCCGCAACCGGTCCCTTGGCGAGCACACCCAGCCCGACGGCGACGTAGGCCGCTCGATACCACCAGCGGCTCCGTCGAAAATTCCGCGGCACCCTCACCCTCTCCCGCGAGTCATGCCGGAGAGGGGTCTTTGGACGGGCATTTTCACGGTCTTCGGGTGCGCGCAGCGCATGGTCACTCTCCCGCTGGTGGCCGTACCAGAATGCCGTAAGGCCCAGGGTCAGCAACGCCGTGAGCGTCATGTCGGCCGTCAGCGTCTGCCCGAGCAGGCAGTACAGCGGCGCCGTCGCCAGGATCACCGCCGCCAGCAGCGCCACCGGTTGTCCATACGCGCTCCGCGCCAGCGCGAACGTCAGTGCGATGCCCGTGAGACCGCCGATCAGCGACGGGAGGCGCGCCGCCCACTCGTTGAGGCCGAAGGCCCGAAAGGCCAGAGCCGTCGCCCAGAACACCAGCGGGGGTTTGTCGAAGTATCGGACGAAGTTGAGGTGCGGCGTGATCCATTCGCCGAGGACCAGCATCTCGCGCGCGATCTCCGCGTAGCGCGCTTCATCGGGCTCGGCGAGCGGGAAGCTGCCGAGGCCCACGGTATAGAGCGGCACGATGGCCAGCCCCGCGAGGGCCGTGGCCCACCGCATTGCGCGCGCGCTCACGACGGCGTCGCTCCCGCCTTTTGTTCCTCGCCGTCGATGGCGCGCTCGAGGCGCTCCCTGTCCTCGGAGCTGAGGCTGAAATACTTCGCGTCCGGATGGTGAAACACCAGGGCGCTGACGGACCCCTCGGGGTCCATCATGTAGCCCTCGGTCAGGCGCACGCCGATCTGACGCTCGACGTCGAGAACGCGGAACAGCTTCTCCTGGTCCTCCAGACGCGGGCAGGCGGGATACCCGAAGGAGACGCGGACGCCGCGGTAGCGCGCCTTGAAAAAATCCTGCATCGTGGTGCTGGGCGGATCAGGAAAGCCCCACATCTCGCGAACGCGCTGGTGGAGCAGCTCCGCGAAGCCTTCGGCGCCCTCCAGCGCGAGCACTTGGAGGATGTGCGAGCGGAGGTACTGGCCCTCGTGCTTCCACTGCTCGGCCAGCGCGCGCACGCCAGGTCCGATGGTGGTGGCGAAGAGGCACACGTAGTCGGGCCGCTCCCCGTCCGCCGGTAGTGCGTAGTCGGCCAGGCAGAGCCCTTCGCCGGCCGTTTGCCGGCCGAAGTGGAACGACTCCAGAACCCGCGTACCGTCCGGCGAATAGAGGTGCAGCACGTCGCCGTCGGAGCCGGCGCGGAAGAACTTGTACACGGCCTTGGCCGAGATGTCGGCGCGCTGCAGCATGACCTCTTCGACCGCCCGCACGTGCTCGCGCAGTTCTACCGCTTTCGGCTCACCGCGCTCCAGCGCCTCTTCGAACCGCCCTTTGAAGCCGAGATGGCGGGTGTAGAGCATCACCGGATTGATGCAGCGGAAGATCTGGTCGAGGTCGTAGTCGCGCAGGACGTGGAGTTTGAGGTCCGGCGGCGTCGGGATGTCGTGGTCGCGACGCACCGCGGCCTTGCGGGCCGCGCCGGGCGCTGGCCGTCCGGCGCCGCCGGCGGCCTCGGCTTGCAGTCGTGCGGTTTCCCGCGCGAGCGTGGCCGCCAGCTCGGCCCGCCGCGCCTCGTCCATGAGCTGGTTCGCCAGATTGAGGCCGGTCATGGCGTCCTTCGCGTACGCCACCACGCCCTCGTACTGCGGGGCGATCTTCAGTCGGGTGAACTTGCTCGACAGCGCGGCGCCGCCGACCAGGATCGGACAGCGCACGCCGGCCGCCCTCAGGTCCTGCGCCGTCACCACCATCATCTGCGCCGATTTCACCAGCAGACCGGAGAGCCCGATGGCGTCCGGGCGGTGCTCGCGATACGCCCGCACGAGGTCCTCGGGCGGCACCTTGATGCCCAGGTTGATGACGCGGAAGCCGTTGTTGCTGAGGATGATGTCGACCAGGTTCTTGCCGATGTCGTGCACATCGCCCTTCACGGTCGCCAGGACAATGCTGCCCTTCGTCGCCGTCTCGGCCTTCTCCATGTGCGGTTCCAGATACGCCACCGCAGCCTTCATCGCCTCCGCCGACTGGAGCACCTCGGCGACGATCATCTCGTTGGCCGCAAAAAGGCGCCCCACCTCGTCCATGCCGGCCATGAGCGGGCCGTTGACAATCTCCAGCGGCCGGTGCGTCCGCAGTGCTTCGTCCAGGTCGCCGTACAGGCCGTCCTTCGAGCCTTCCAGGATGTACAGCGCCAGGCGCTGGTCGAGCGGCAAGTCGCGCCGCTGCTCGACGGTCTGCGCGGGCGCCTTGGCGCGGAAATGCGCGCTGAAGGCGGCGATCGGATCGTCACCGCGCCACCAGATGAGATCTTCCGCCAGGCGGCGTTCCTCCTCCGGAATCGACGGGTACCGTTCGAGCTTCTCGGCATTGACAATGGCCATGTCCAGCCCGGCCTGGACACAGTGGTACAGAAAGACCGAGTTGAGCACCTCGCGGCCGGCCGCGGGCAGACCGAACGACACGTTCGAAATGCCCAGAATCGTCTTGGTGTCCGGCAGCGCCTGCTTGATGAGGCGGATTCCCTCGATCGTCTCGACGCCGGCGCCGATGTAGTTCTTGTCGCCCGTGCCGACGGGGAAGACGAGCGCATCGAAGATGATGTCCTCGGGCTCGACGCCATACTTCTCCGTCAGCAATTTGTACGCGCGCTTCGCGATCGCCAACTTGCGATCGCGCGTGATGGCTTGCGCCTGCGCCTTGTCCTCGTCGATGCAGCCCACGACCAGGGCCGCGCCGAGTTGCTTCGCCAGCGGCACCACGCGCGCGAAGCGCTCCTCGCCGTCTTCGAGGTTGATCGAGTTGATGATCGACTTGCCCTGCGTGCGCGTCAGCGCATCGGCGACGACCGCCGGATCCGTGGAGTCGATCATCAGCGGCACCTAGACCTTCTTCACTAGCACGTCGAGGAAGGCCGCCACGTCGGCGCGCTCGTTGCGATCGGGGTCCTGCAGGCAGACGTCGAGGACATGTGCGCCGCGGCGCACCTGCTGGCGGCCGACTTCCGCCGCCTCGTCGAGCTTCCCCTCGCTGACGAGCTGCTTGAACTTGCGGCTGCCAAGCACGTTGGTGCGCTCGCCGACCAGCACCGGCCGAGTGTCCTGGTCGATCACCAGCGTCTCGATACCCGAGACCACCGAGCGCCGCGCAGCGGCGGGCCGGCGCGGCGGGTACTTCCCCGCCACTTGGACGAGCATGCGGATGTGCTCGGCGGTCGTGCCGCAGCAGCCGCCGACGATGTTCACCCAGCCCTCGGCGCAGAACCGCTCGACCTTGCCGGCCAGCATG
>JBBITY010000004.1:14613-21146 GCA_037440565.1 Desulfurellales bacterium | reverse complement strand
CCGGCCACTCGTTGTAGCGCCCCTCTTCATCCGGCAAGCCGGCGTTCGGAAAACAGGAGATTGGGAAGCGGGAGACTTCGGCCAAGGTGCGGAGGTGATCGGTCATGAAGTCGGGCCCGGTGGCGCAGTTGAGCCCGATGGCGAGCAGGTCGCGATGGGCGACCGACACGTAGAGCGCCTCGATCGACTGGCCGGCCAGCATCGTGCCCATGGTTTCGATCGACACCGACAGCACGACGGGAATCGCGCGCCCCACCTTCGCAAACCCGTCGTCGATGCCGAGCAGTGCGGCTTTGACGTTGAGCGTGTCCTGCTGCGTTTCGAGGAAGAGCACGTCGCAGCCGCCCTCGACGAGCCCGGCGGTCTGCTCTGCGTAGGCGGCCCGCACCTGCCCGAACGTGATGCCGCCGGTCACGGAGATCGTCTTGGTGCCAGGACCCATCGAACCGGCCACGAAGCGCGGGCGATCGCGCGTCGACGCCGCGTCGCACACCTCGCGGGCGAGGCGCGCCGCGGCGCGGTTGATCTCGTAGACCTTGTCCTCCAGGCCGTACTCGGCGAGCACGATGCGCGTGCCGCCGAAGCTGTTGGTCTCGATGATGTCGGCCCCGGCGTCGATGTACCCCTGGTGGACGCGCCGGATGGCGTCCGGCCGGGTCAGCACCAGGTGCTCGTTACAGCCCTCGAGCGCGGGCCCGCCGAAGTCGTCGGCCGTGAGGCCCATCGCCTGGATGGCCGTGCCCATCGCGCCGTCGAGGACGAGAATGCGCTCGGCCAGCGCCGCGCGCAGGGCTCGCGTGCGCTCGTTCGGATCCGACATGAGTCTTCATTTCTAGCGAAAGGGCCGCGCGATTGCCAAAGGGGGGGCGAACACACGTTGGGCGACAGGCGCGAGTCCGGGTTTCCTCCTGCCGCATCCCGCAACCCAGGGACGCCCGGTCGGCATTGCCTGCGAAGACCCTGCCCCGCGAAGCCGTGGGGCGGGCATCGAGGTGGAAAGGAGGTGAACGCGACAAGCCTGGATTCCCGCTCCGCGCCTTCGCGAGGACAAGCTTCGCGGGACTGACCCACGCGAAAACCATCGCCCCACGCGAAGAAACCCGGATCGAGTCGCTCAGTCGCCCTTGAAGCGCGGGCGGCGCTTGTGCAGGAAGGCGCGGATGCCTTCGGCGCGGTCGGCGGTGGTTTGCAGGAGGACGTAGAGGTCCTGTTCGAGCCGAATCCCCTGATCGAGGGTGAGGTCGAGGCCCTTCTGCACCGCTTCTTTCGCTAGGCGGAGCGCGACCGGCCCCTTCTCGCGCAGCGCGGCCACTTCCTGCTCGACGGCCAGCTCGAATGCGGTCGCCGGAACCACGCGGCACACCAAACCGATGGCCGCTGCCTCGCGCGCTCCGATGCGGCGGCCGGTAAGCAACAGCTCCATCGCCCGCATGCGGCCGACGAGGCGCGGCAACCGCTGCGTCGCGCCGTGAACGGGCAGCCGGCCCTCGCGCACGTGCGGCAGGCTGAATGCCGCGCCGGCCGCGGCCAGACGGAGATCGCAGGCCAACGCCAACTCGCACCCCTCCGCCACAGCGTCGCCGTTCACGGCCGCCACGACCGGCCGGGTCAGGCGGCCGATGGCCGCAACCCAATCGTGCTGTGTCTCCCAGGCGCCGTTCTCTTCGACGCCAAGACAGAAGGCACGACCACTCCCCTGCACGACGACCACCGCGACGCGGTCGTCGAACTCGATCTCCTCCGCCGCGTCGCAGAGCGCCTGGGCCGCCGCCTGATCGATTCGGTTGCCGCGGCGCGGTCGCGCCAGCGTGATCCACGCCACGCCGTCTTCAACAGCCCAGCGAACTCCCGGTTCGTTGCGGCGCACAGCCCGCACTCCTGCTTGTTGTTGAACCTTCACCACGGAAGCACGACGCGGCCAGCCGCCGCAACCAAATCGATCCAAGAGATGACCACAACGGATTCAACGGATTACACGTTTGCAAGCACTCCTTTCAGAATCTTGGCATCCGGGCAAGAAATGCACTGGTCGTCGGAACGTGCGGCGACTTTTTCTCTCCACCGCAAACCTCGGCCATCTTCTTCTTCCGCGAAGATCTTCGCATCCGTCATGGCCGCGAAGCTTGTCCTCGCGAAGGCGGGGGCAGCTCTTCGCGGGCACGACGAGAGGGGAGCCTTTGTCTTTGCGTTCCGGGGGCAGCCCGCGATCGGCCTCCCTCGAACAATTCAATCGGACCCCTCACCCGCACCCGCTGCCCGCAAACTTGCGGGGAGAGGGAATCCTCCTCGCGGTTGCTTTTTCATCCGTCTTGGGTGCCCGTTGGACGATGGCTACTCCTGCAATCTCCGGTCAGGCCCCCGCGAACTGCGCGCGCAGGTCCTTCTTCAGGATCTTGCCGATTTGGTTTTTCGGCAGCGCGTCGACAAAGTGGAATATCTCCGGTTTCTTGAAGCTGGCCAGCCGCTGGCGGCAAAACTCGGAGAGTTCCTCCGCGCTCAGCGTCACGCCCGGCCGTGGCACGACGATCGCGGCCACGCGCTGTCCCCACTCCACGTCGGGCACGCCGATCACCGCCACCTCTTCGATGCCCGTGTGCGAGTAGAGGACCGCTTCGACTTCCGCCGGCGAGATGTTCTCGCCGCCGCGAATGATCATGTCGTCCTTGCGCCCGGCGAGGAAGATGTAGCCGTCCTCATCGATCCAGCCCATGTCCCGCGTCGGCAGCCAGCCGTCGTGCATGGGGGAGTTGACGGCACCGTCGGTCCCGGCGTAGCCCTTCATCGTACGCGGCGTGAACACCCACAGCTCCCCGACCTGTCCCGCGGGCAACTCGTTGCCGTCGTCGTCGACGATCTTCACCTGCACGTCCGGCAGCGGCCGACCGATCGAGACCAACCGCTTCAAGTTGCGCTCGATCTCGGCCGGCGAGCCGTCCAGTCGATGGTCGTCGGGACCAAGAACGGTCAGCGTCGAGGTCGTCTCGGTCTGGCCGAACGCATTGACGAAGCCGACCGACTTCGGGAACATCTCGATCGCGCGCCGGATGACCGGGAACGGCATCGCCGCACCGCCGTAAGAGAGGTTCTCCAGACTGGCCAGGTCGTAGCGATGGAACTCCGGGTGATCGATGAGCTGTTTCATCATCGTCGGAACGACGAAGGCGTGTGTCACCTTCTCGCGCTGCACGGCATCGAGCCAGGCGGCGGGTTCGAACTGTCGGAGGACCACCAGCTTGCGGCCCGTGAACATCGTCGTCATGACGTTGGTCGCGCCGGCGATGTGGTACAGGGGCACGGCCAGCAGCGCCGTTCCGCGGGGCGTTCCATCTGCCAGCTCGACGTTGCCGCACACGTAGGCAGTGAAGTCGTTGTGGCGCAGCATCACGCCCTTGGGCTGCGCGGTGGTGCCGCTCGTGTACATCAGGATCGTCGTATCGTCGTCGTCGATCTCCGTTTCCTCGAATTCCGGCGACGCCTCGCAGACGAGGCGCTCGCAGTGCACCATGCCCGGCTGCTCGTGCTCCAGAGCGATACAGGTCTGCAACGACGGCAGCCGTGGCCGCAGTTGCTCGACTGTCGACACGTAGCGGTCGCCCACGAGCAGAACCCCGATGCGGGCGGCCCCGATCATGTACTCCAGCTCCGGCAACTTGGCGCGGAAGTTCAACGGCACGAACACCGCGCCGATCGCCGCCGTGGCAAAATACGCCATGATGTACTGATCCGAGTTGGTGTGCAGCGCCCCCACCCGATCCCCGCGTCCGACACCGAGCCCGCGCAATGCGTTCCCGAGGCGCCGGATGCCTTCCCACAGTTGCCCGTACGTCCAGCGACGGTTCTCGAAAACGAGGATTTCCTGGTCGGGAAACATCTGGGCCGGAATACTGACGAAGTTGGATGTGTTCACTGCCGCTCCTTGTCGTCCTGCTCATTGCACGCCCTCGCCCCAGCCTTCTCTCGGCAAGAAAGGGGAGCAAGAGGGCGCCATCTCCTTCAGGGAGAGGGTCACGGGTGAGGGGATCCGATCATCATCTCGAGTCCGTGCCGCGGCACGTGTTTGCCTTCGTGCCCGGGCGTCTCGGTTCTGTTGGTGGCCGCCAGCAGGCGTTCGTACGCCAGCCCGTCAGCCAGGGGCACGTCGAGGGCGCGGTTCACGCTCCGCTTCACGGTTGCGGCCAGTGCCGGCGGGAGCGATGCCAGGCGTCGGGCCCACTGTAACGCCTCGTCCTTCAGGCGCGTGGCCGACACGACGCGGTTCACGATGCCGAGGGCGTACGCCGCGCGCGCGTCCAGCCACCGGCCGGTGAGAACCAGGTCCATCGCCCGTCCGGCGCCGAGCAGCCGCGGCAGCGTCTGGGTGCCGCCGACGCCGGGAATCATGCCGAGACCGGTCTCCGGCAGCGCAAAGCGCGCATCCGCAGCGGCGATGCATTGATCGCACAGCAAGGCCATTTCGAAACCGCCGCCGACGGCGTAGCCGTGCACGGCGGCGATGGTGAGCTTCGGCAGCGACCACAGTGTTCCCCACACGTCCCGCCGCCAGCGCGTTTCCCGGGCCGCGCGCGGGGACGGCGCGGTGCCGAACTCGCCCACGTCGCCGCCCGTGCAGAAGGCCGGGCCATTGCCGCAGAGGACCATCACCCGCACCTCCGGATCGTCGCGCACGGCACACAGCGCCTCGTAGAGCCCGTCGCGCATCTCGACGTTGTACGCATTGAGCACCTTCGGTCGGTTCAGCGTCACGATGGCCACGCGGCCACTGTCGATCTTCTCGTAGAGGACTGCCGCACGCGCAGCCGAGGGTGAGGTTTCTCTGCGGCTCATTGCTGACCGCTGCCCTTGGCCTCTGGGCCGCGGGCGAAGCCCGCGCGGCACCTCTGCTTGGAAAAATTCAATCCGACCCTCACCCTCGGCCCTCTTCCCGCGAAAATGCGGAGAGAGGGAATCCTCCTCGCCGCAGCTCTCTCACGGGTCTTGGGTGGCCCGCCGAACCATCGCGACTGTGATGCAAATCTCCCTTTTTCGATCCGGCTAATCGCTGGAGGGCAGCGGCTTTGCCTCCTTCAGCTCCATCGGCACGCCGTTGTACCGCAGGTCGCACGGCCCGGGCTTGTTGATCAACACTTCGACGGCCCCATCAACTGACCTGTAGCGCTTCCCGAGTGCCATCATCTGCGAACCCGACGGCGTGCCCTCGGCGAACTTCTCACCCGCGCCCTGCATGATCAGCGGGACATCGCCGTCGCTCAGCGTTCCCGGCCCACCTTTGGTCACGATGAGCTGGGCTCCGCTCGGCGTCAGGTAGATCTTTCCAAGCTGTGCCATTCCCTATCCTCCTGGTGCGTCTGTACTCGAAGCAGGTCATTTCTCGCTCGAACGCGAAGATTCTGGATTTCTCCAACGGACTCAACAATTGAACGGATTCGAGAATCGAAAGTCCAGAGCGAGAAAGAGACGTCCTCATGAGGCGGAGCCGGGGGCGCCGAACGGCAGCCCGGTCACGGTCGCCGCAACCGACATCCCGCCACCGGTTGTTAACGTCATTCGACTTCCAAGCCCAAGGTGCTTCCGATGGACGATGCCAAGGGCGATCACGCGCTCGAGCGCGATCGACCGCACGGCACTCGTAATGTAGCCGACCTCCTCATGCCCGACCCGGAGCGCTGTTCCGGCCTCCGGCACCTGCGACCCCTCAATCAACAGCCCCGCCAGCCGGCGATTCACATGGCCCCGGGCCGAGACGCGCTCGACGACCTCCTGGCCGAGGTAGCAGCCCTTCGAGAAACTCAGCGCGCGTTCCAGGCCGATTTCCAGCGCCAAGACGCGCTCGTCCATATCCACACCCGACCACGGGACCCCGGCCTCCACGCGCAGGATATTCAACGCCTCCATGCCGAGCGGCACCGCCCCCGCCTCGCAGCAGGCGTCGAACAGGCCCGGGGCGTCGGCCGGATCTCCGCAGAGTAGATATCCACTGCCCTCGATCTCGGAGACGGCAACGACGCGCAGCGGCCGGCCCTGGAAAGCCGCGCGCTGATGCACCAGCGGCGTGTCCGCCACGTCCGTCGAACCGAGCACCTCCGTCAGTATGGCGCGGGCAAACGGCCCTTCGAGTCCAACTAACGGCACCTCATCTGCCATCCGTGCGAGCTCGACCTCGTCGGCCACCAAGAATCGGTGCAGTGCTGCCAGGACGGCATCAGCTCGCCACACCGGCGTGTCAAGGATCAGGCGATCGGCGTCCGCGTACACGCGGAGGTCGGACACAATCTTACCGGCCTCATTGAGTACCGCCGCATGCATCCCGTGTCCGGGGCGCAACGCCTTCACGTCGTTGGACAACATGCCCTGCAAGAAGGAAACGCGGTCCGCGCCGGTCGCGCCGACAAATCCCCGCAAGCTCGCATCGAAGACGGCGCAGCCTTCGCGCGCGGCGCGCCATTCGCGCTCCACCCCATCAAAGCGCGCCGGCAGAATGCAGCCGAAACGGTTCGCAAAGGCCGCGCCGCGGCCGCAGCGTGCGCCTGCCAATC
>JBBITY010000004.1:8553-14551 GCA_037440565.1 Desulfurellales bacterium | reverse complement strand
AGCTCGGAGCTTGCGAAAAATTCCCCGCGGGAACAGACGGGGCACCGGCCGGCGGCGGGAGCAGTGCTCCCGCCCTCCGGTCCTCTCCGGCCCCGGTACCCGAAACCCGACGCCCGTTACACGGCGATCAGGACGTCGTCGCCTTCGACTTTGATCTCGTACGTCTCGACGCGGGTGTCCGGATCCTCGGGCGACTCCCCGGAGGTCACGTCGTAGGTCCACCCGTGCCACGGGCAGGTGACCACGGTCCCTTCCAGGTCGCCTTCGGCCAAGGGGCCACCTTGGTGCCGGCACACGTTGCTAATGGCGTAAAAGGTGCCCTGGCAGTTGAACACGGCCACCTGCTTCCCGTTGAGCTCGAAGGCCCGCCCTTCCCCGTTCGGTATGTCAGTCGCGCTTGCAACACGGACGAAGTTCGCCATTGAGATTGCGCTCCTGCTTGTCAGCCGTCGGCCTCGAGCCGTCAGCCCCCAGCTTCTGGGTTGATCCCGTCAGCTTTCAGCCTCGAACCACGTCATCCTCCGTAAAAGGTCTTCTCCCCCAGATCTCGCAGCCACAGCGTGGCATCATCTGGCCGCCCATCGAGCGCCTGGGCCACGCCGGCGTCTACAACCTCGCCAAGGAAGACCGAATGGTCGCCGCGTTCGAGCGTCTCGACCAGCCTGCACTCGACATAGGCGGGGGTTCGCTCGAGGATCGGCGCGCCAGTCACGCCAGCGCGGAAGGGCTCGCCGCCGATCGTTTGGCCGCTGCGTTGCTGCGGTTTGAAGAATGTAAAGGCCAGCGACTGCTGACCTTTCCCGAGCACGTTCAGAGCGAAGGCGCCGGAATCCTTGATCAGCGCATGCGCGCCCGAATCCGCCTTCACTCCCACCACAACCAGCGGCGGCTCGAACGAGGCCTGCGTCACCCAATTCACTGTGGACGCCGCCACCGTTCCGTCCCGCCCCTCCGCCGTCAACACATACAGTCCGTATGGTACCATGCGCAGCGCCGTCTTCTTCGCGTTCGCATCCATTGGTTCCCCCAGATCTGAGCTTTGTCCTGTATCTATTGTGATCTCGCTCAGCTCGCAAGAGTGGGGTCGCGCGGGCCGCGGCAGTCGGGTGCCGAGCTTTTCAACGGATTGAACGGATTGCGCGAATTGAACGGATGAACACAGACAACGGGACCAAGCGGATCTGCAACCACAGATGAACACCGATACGCACAGGTTTGCACCTTGGACCCTTCGACGCCGCTCAGGACGTGCTTTGGACATTGCGCTGCCGGCAAGGCCCAAGGGCCGGGCTGATGAGCCATCGCCGTTCCCGGTCGTGCTTTCACAGTGTCGCGCTGTCGTGAGGTTCTTCCTCCCTCCTCCATGCCCGGCTCGGTGTCCTCGGTGTCCTCTGTGGTTGGCAGTCCCTTCGCGGCTGGGCGGCTCCAGTCGCGCTCCACGTCGCATCTTGCGCCTGAACGCCGAGGCGGATAAGGGCGGAGCGGGGTGGCGCACGTGAAGCCCGTGACGAACGCCGAGGTTGCGAGGTTCTTGCGGGAGATGGCGCTGTTTCTCGACATGACCGGGGTGGCGTTCAAGCCCCGGGCGTATGAGAAGGCAGCCTACGCGGTCGACTCGCTCGACCGGCCGATCCTGGAAATCTACGCGGAGGGCGGCGTGAAAGCGCTGGCGGAGATCCCGAGCGTCGGCAAGGGCATCGCCGAGCGCATCGAGGAGTTGCTGACCACCGGCAAGTGCAAGGACCACGAGCAGCTCAAGCGCGCCACGCCGGTGGACGTGACCGGGCTCACGTCGATCGAAGGGCTCGGCCCCAAGATGGTCAAGGCGCTATACGACGACCTCGGCATCCGCACCATCGATGACCTCGAAAAGGCCGCGCGCGCGGGCAAGATTCGGGACCTGCCCCATTTTGGCGAGAAGACCGAAGCGAAGATCCTCAAGGGCATCGGCTTCCTGAAACAAGGCACCGGTCGCCAGCCGCTCGGCATGGTCCTCGACCTCGTGCGCACGATCGAGGGCCGTTTGCGCGACCTGCGCGGCGTCCAGCAAGTCGCCATCGCCGGCTCCATCCGCCGCCGCAAGGAGACCATCGGCGACGCGGATTTCCTCGTCGTGTCGAATCAGCCAGAAAAGGTCATGGATTTCTTCGTCGCCATGCCGGAGGTGGCCCACGTCCACGCCAAGGGCACCACCAAGAGCTCCGTGCGTCTGACCATCGGCATGGACGCCGACCTGCGCGTCGTCGCCGCCGAGAGCTTCGGGGCGGCGCTCAACTACTTCACGGGCAGCAAGGACCACAACGTCGCATTGCGGCGACTCGCGCAGGATAAGGGTCTGAAGCTCAACGAGTACGGCGTCTTCAGGGGCGAGAAGTCCATCGCCGGCCGCACCGAGGAGGAAGTCTATGCCGCCCTCGGGCTCGACTACATTCCGCCCGAGCTGCGCGAGAACACGGGCGAGATCGAGGCGGCCAAGGCCCATCGGCTGCCGAAGCTGATCGAGCAAGGAACGTTGCTCGGCGACCTCCAGATCCAGACCAACTGGACCGACGGCGCCAACTCCATCGAGGAAATGGTCGAGGCCGGCAAGCGCCTCGGCCTGCAGTACATGGCCATCACCGATCACACCCGCGGCCTGGCCATGACCGGCGGCTCGGACGAGAAACAGTTGCTCGACCAGATCGCCGCCATCGAGAAGCTCAACCAGAAGACCAAAGGCTTTCGCATTCTCACGGGCGCCGAAGTGAACATCAATCGCGACGGCACGCTGGACATCGCCGACGAGGTGCTGGCGAAGCTGGAGGTGGTCGGCATTGCGGTCCACTCGCATTTCAACTTGCCGCGCGAGGAGCAGACCCGCCGCATCATCCGTGCGATGGAAAACCCGCACGCCGACATTCTCTTTCACCCGACCGGGCGGGTGCTGATGAAACGCGAGCCGTACGACGTCGACATCGACGCCATCATCGCCGCCGCCAAGCGCACGGGAACCGTGCTGGAGATCGACGCCTACCCCGACCGGCTCGATCTCAAGGACGAGCACGTGCGCAAAGCGATCGAGGCCGGCGTGAAGATCGCCATCGACTCCGACGCCCACAATCTCAACCACCTCCGCTTCCCGGACGACTTCGGCATCGCCGTGGCCCGCCGCGGCTGGGCGACCAAGGCGGATGTGATCAACACGAAGCCCGTCGAGCAGTTCCTCGCCAGTCTCAAGGACGGCGGCCGCAGAGAAGCCACGAGGCGAAAGACACAAGTGAAAAGTCAGAAATGAATTGCATCCTTCTCTCGCGAGCAACTCCAGAGGGAAGCCTGCATCAGATGAAGGATTCAAGGGGTGCGGCCGTTCATGTCGAACACCCGTTGAGCGCCCGGTCGACGGCACGAATGAGTTCGTCAATCGTCACGCGCCCGTTGCCGTCCCGGTCCGCCACGTCGCACGATTCTACCTGTTGTTCACCAAGCGCGATGTGCACCGCCTCGACGAGCTCGCCAACGTTCACGCGTGTGTCTCCGTCACAGTCCCCCTCGCAAGGCGTCCCGATCGTCGCTGTTGGCTCCGCGGTGGGCGTTTCCGTCGGCGTGATGGTCAGTGTCGCCGTCGGCGTCTCCGTTGCGCAGTGATCTTCGCAGGGGTTGTCGTCCTCCGGTACGGCCGCCACCGCCACCCCCATCGGCGCCCGACCCACGCGCACATTGGCGATCACCCTGCGCAGCTCGGTGTCGATCACGGTCACCTTGTCGGCCCCGGCATTGGCGACGTAGAGGAAACGGTCATCCGGCGAGAGCACAAGGGCCTCGGGGACCCCCCGGTGGAATAGCTCAACACCGCCTCGTTCGTCGCCGTGTCGAGGACGAGTACAGCGCCCGCGCCGGTCGTACTCGTACTATCGTAGTTTGAAATGTACGCGACGGTGCCATCGCGGCGCATCACAACACTCTCAGGCCGGTTGGGGTACCCAAACCGCGGGTAGAGGGTGAGGCCGCGCGTGAGGTTCGGCGCATTGAGCAGTGTCACCGACCGGGAGTAGAAAGCGGTCACATAGCCCAGCCCGGTCTCGGGCGCGATCGCGATCCCCGCCAGCCCCAAATGCTCATCCGTCAACGGAATGATCGCCCGCCGCAACCGCCCGCCGATGTCGGTCACCGTCACGGATTTCGTCGCGAAGTTGGTCACGTAGACCTGCACACGGCGCGCCCGTGGGGTCGTTTCCGGGGTCTGCGTGGGGCGCGGCGGCTCGGTCGGGGTCGGGGTGGCCGGGCTGGCGCGCGGCGTTGGCGTCTCGACCGCGAGCTCCCAGCCCATGTCCACCATGGCCGGCAGCAGCAGCCCCAGATCGTGCACGGCCGTCGTGTAGAAGGGCTCGATCACCTCATCGGGCGAGAAGCTCGTGTCCCAGTGGCCGATGCTCGCCCCCGGCTGGTACGGGTCCGGGGCATAGACCGCCGGGGCGCTGCCGTTGAAGGCCACCACGGCCAGGCCGATCCACAGGAGCTGCCCGGAGATGATGGCGGCCAGCCGCTCGGCGGCGCGCATGTCCGCAAACGAGCCCACCCCGGGCCGAAACAGCATGCGGTCGAAGATGCCGGGGTCGTCGTCGGCCCGCCACCCGCCCGAGGTCCCGTCGACGGCTTCAAAGAAGTTGAGGCCGTGCCCCAGCTCGTGGAGCGCAATGGTGACGAAGTCGATGTCGCTGCCCGGCTGCGCATCGAACCCGTAGTACCAGCCCACGGAGCCGAGGATCTCGGGCCCGTCGACGTCGGCATTGAACGCGATGGAGATCTCCGGCACGTCGGGGCCGTTGATGTCCGCCGCGATGATCTGGCTGGCCAGCGCCGCCCCGTACCAGGTGCGCGGCACACCCCCAAAGTTCCGATGGATCGTCGTCGCTCCCGCCGAGGCCAGAGTTGCCGTCACACCCGTCCCGCCGAGCGAATCCATCGTCGCCTCGACGACCACGGGAGTCGTCCCCGCCAGCGTCGTCGCCCACGTCTCCGCGGCAAACTCGAACGCAGCCCGCCGGGCAGCGCCGAGTTCCGGGTCGAAGAACCCCTCGGCCGCCCCATCGGCGTACACGATCTGCATCGGTACGGCGCCGGCCGGGGACGCCAGGACGCACGCGCACGCGCAGGTGACGAGTACGCGCGGGAGCGAGGCTGAGATCACTTCGCCTCCACCGGCGCGCCACCGGTGTCGCCGTCATGACCGCAGCCCACCTTGAGCCGCCCCTGGCGATCCAGCGAGCCGTGCGTGACGTAACGAGACTCCGGCCCGAGGATGATCATGTCACCGCCTCCGGGGGCGGCCTCCACCTTGCCCTCACGGCCTTGCTCGGCCGGGAGCGCGTCCTCGGCGCTGCGGGTGTCCGGCGGCGGCTCGCCCCAGCACCGCCCGCCGACGATGACGGCGAACACAATCGCGAACAGAATATGCTGCCCCATCGGGCCTCCTTTGTAGGGACCTCGCCCCAATACAGAAGAGCATGTGGAACTACGGATGCACACACTAACCGTTCCCCTCTCCCGCATCACCCGCGCGAGAGGGTGAGGGTGAGGGTTCCGATTGACTTTTCGGAGGACGTTCACCACGAAGGGCACGAAGACACGGAGGGCGGCTCCTTGCGCACTTCGTGGTGAGGATTGTTCTTTCATCGGGGCTAATACAGCGCACACACAACGGCCGCCGCTCGCGCGTAGATCACCGCCCCGAAGGCCGCCGCGCTCGCGGCACTCCGCCCTCCGCCGCGGAAGGCGCCAACGAAGAGAAGAGTGAAGGCGAGGAACGTCACCGGCAGCATGGTCATCAGCACAAACCACCAGGGCGTCAAGACTCCAGTGAGCGCGGCCAGGACAACCTCCGGCGCCACGCCACGCAGAACCTGTCCGCGACCGTCACCGACCCAGGTGGCCGCCGCACAGGTCGCGGCGAAGGCGGGGGCCGTCAGTGCCAGGAAACCCGCGAACATGGCCATCCGCTGGACGCCGAGCGGGATCGTGT
>JBBITY010000004.1:0-8543 GCA_037440565.1 Desulfurellales bacterium | reverse complement strand
CTGCGCCGAAAAGCGTTTCCAGCCCGGCCAGGACCAACACCGCCGCCGCTGCACCACGGGCGACCTCGGTCAGGTAGCCGCGACTTCTCTCTCCCGCTCGAAGCGGGTCGGGGCGAGGGCGATGAGACGCCACAACCGCCTGCGGCTCCGGCAGAGATTGTTCCCAGGGTTTGCGGGCAGAAGGTCGGATCGGGTGGTGGAAAGATGATGGCCTTCGGGTCATCGGTGAGCTGCAGCGTCTGACCCGTCGTCTTCGCTCACGTACTCGAACCCGTTGGGGTACCGCTCCCCAAAATCCTCGCCGCTCTCTCTCCCTGCCCTCTGCGCACTCCTTCGAAATTTGGTCGGAACCCTCACCTTAATCCTTCTCTGCGGCGGGCGATGCGGGAGAGAGGAGGTGGCGCGGCGGGCCGTGGCGAATTCGCGGTGAGGATTTCAGGTGCGCGCCGCTTATCCGGTCTTCAGTGCGGCGCGCAGCTCGCGGGCAAGAATGCCGACGGTGCCGTGCGTGCCGCCGGCCAGTTTCTGGCGCCACTCGCCATCGGTCTCGAAGCGCGCATCGCCGATGTACTCTCCCCACGGCGCGATCACCTCGCCGATGGCACGCCCATCGTACGGATCGCCGCCGCTCTGCTTGACCGCCGCAATCACGTCGGGCACGACGCGCAGGAACGCCCGCAGCGCCATCGCGGTCTTGATGCTGTACCGCCGCCCGTGCCACGCATGCGTGAACACGCGGGCGATCTGCTTGAAGTACGCCAAGAAGAAGCGGCTGGCGTTGGCGCGAAACTCCTCTGCGCCGCGGCCGCCAAAGGCCTCCAGGGCCGTAAAGACGCCCTTCAGCTCCTCCGCCAGCGGGGCTTGAGCAACTCGCCCCCGGCCAACGCCGAAAAGCTTGATCTCGTTGTGCAACGGCGAGCTCGGGTCGCCATTGAGCGTGCGAATGATGTCGTGGCTGAGCGCCAGCGTCGAATCGGGATACAGGCGGCGGCCAGACAGGCTGATCAGGTGCGAGGGGTTCAGCCGCGTGTGCTTGGCGTTGATAGTGACGAACAGCTCGACCACCTGGTCCGGAGTCAAGCGATCGAAAATGACGGCGGGAATCTGCACCTCCTCGATTGACCGCTGCGTCGCCAATTGGTGCATGGCGAGCAGCCGGTGCTGGCCGTCGAGGGCGCGCAGCGCGCCTTCTTCCGGCGGCAACTGCAGCACGCCGAGGATGCGATGGACGCTGATCGGCACGAAGTTCAACCGACGGTCGGCCACCAGCAGCACCGCGCCGGGCACCGCGGGCAGGTTGGCCGCGTCGGCGCATTGTACGTAGTAATCGATCAACTCGGCGATCTTCTTGTGAATGACCGGTCGCTGGTACGCCTCCTCGCTCTGCGCGATGCGCTGCTCGAGCACATCCCAGTTGATCTTCCCGGCGCGGGTGGTCTTCGTCGGCCGCTTGCCGTGCATCCGCCCCGCATCGCCCGAGTAGCTCAGGACCTCGAAGCGAACCAACTTCTCCACATCCTTCACGCCCAGAACGGCTTGATAAAAGGAGACACCGAACTGGTGAAGCTGTATCGCCGGCACACTGATCATGCGGACCTCCCCCTTCGGTGTTGGACTCTGGCGGAATCTAGTGAACCGGCACTGCCAGCGTCAAACCCGCGCGGCGCCCCGAAAGTAGACCCCTCACCCTCTCCCCGCAGAATATGCGAGGAGGGGGAGACGGAACAGTGCACCGGGCGACGGGTCAGAAATTCCCGGTGAACTGCACCGAGGACGGGCGGGAACAGTATCCCGCTCGTAGGGGCGCACGGCCGTGGGCCCCTACGGTGGCCGCGATCAGCCACCCCTCAAATGAAGTCCGCAATCGCGGAGAGGTTCTGCACCCACTCGTCGGGAAGCACCGACACCTGCCCGCCGAACTGCTTGCAGTAGAGAACGATCTTGGCGGTCTCCTCCAGCATCATGGCGCGGGTGGCCGCTTTGCGCAGGTTATCCCCCACCGTCATGAGCCCGTGGTTCTGCAGGATCGCGCCGCGGCTCGTCTTCAGGGCCTCGGCCACGGCCTCGGCGAGTTCGATCGACCCCGGCATGTACCACGGCACAACGACCGTGTCGCGCAGGAAGACCGCGTCGGTGTTGATGGGCGGGAACGTCTGATTACAGATGCCGAAGGCGGTCGCCATCGGCGCGTGCGTGTGCACGGCACCGGTGCTGCCCGGCCGCACGCGATAGGCGGCCCAGTGCATCTGAAACTCGACGGACGGCACGCGCGTGCCCTCCAGAACCGTTCCGTCCGGCTTGATCCGCACCAGATCGCCCTCGTGAATCCCGCCCTTGTACATCTGCGTCGGCGTGATCCAGAGCGTCTCCCCGTCGGCGCCGAGGGCGCTGACGTTTCCTCCCGTGGCCGTCAGCAATCCCATCGAGAACAGCTCGTTGGTGATTTGCACAATTTGGTCCTTCGCTTCTGCGTCCGTAATCATGTTTCAACCCCGTCCTCTTCTACCATCGCGGGACTCGCCCGCCAGATCAAGCCGGGCGCTCCCGGGTTACGCGGAAATCCGCCAGGGAGGGTTCGGAACCCGCCCTTTCGACCCGTATATCGCTTCACGCGCTGCTCTTCACGGCGCCGGCTCGAAGCGGACGCGGATGGCGCGCCGTTTGCCGACCTCGAGCACGACCTCGCCCGCCGTGCCGCGGCTGAAATCCTCTCCCGACACCGTCGCGCCGTCGATGCGGACCGCGCGCTGCGTGATGAGCCGTCGCCCTTCCGAGTGCGACCGCACCAGTCCCGCCGCGCGCATCACGCCCGGCAGCCAGACGGTATTGCCCGCGTCCGGCACGCGGAACTCCGCCAGTTGCTCCGCATCGATGCGCCGCTGTTGGAACCGCTGCTCGAAGGCCCGCCGTGCCGCCGCGGCGGCGGCCGGACTGTGGAAGCGGCCAACCAGAATCTCGCCGAGGCGCTTCTTCATCTCCATCGGATGCTGGCGGCCATCCGCGAGGTCCCGGCGCAGGGCGACCGGGTCCTCGCTCGTCAGCAGCTCATAGTAGCGGATCATCAGCTCGTCGGAGATCGACATGATCTTGCCAAACATCCCTTCGGGCGGCTCGGCGACGCCGATGTAGTTGCCGAGCGACTTGCTCATCTTCTGAACCCCGTCGGTTCCCTCCAGCAGCGGCAGGATCACGGCCACCTGCGGACGCTGGCCCGCTTCTTTCTGCAGATGGCGACCGAGCAGAATGTTGAACGTCTGATCGGTCCCGCCCAGCTCGACGTCGGCCTCCACTTTCACCGAGTCATACGCCTGCATCAGCGGATAGAGGAACTCGTGGATGCCGATCGGCGCGCCCGCGGCGTAGCGCTTGGCGAAATCGTCGCGCTCCAACATGCGCGCCACGGTCGACCGGGCGCCCAGTCGGATCACGTCCTCACAGCTCAGCTTGGCGAGCCACTCGCCGTTGAAGCGCACGTCGAGTCGCTGGCGGTCGAGGATCTTGAAGACCTGCTCCTGATACGTCGCCGTCGCCGCCTGCACTGCCTCGCGCGTCAGTTGCGGCCGGGTCGAGGTCCTGCCGCTCGGATCGCCGATGAGGGCGGTGAAGTCGCCGATGATGAGCACCGCCTGATGGCCGAGGTCTTGAAACGTGCGCAGCTTGGCGAGCGCCACGGCATGGCCGAGATGGATGTCGGGTGCAGTCGGGTCGACGCCGAGCTTCACCCGCAGCGGCCGACGCTCCTCCAGCTTGGCCAGCAGCTCCTCGCGCGGAATGATGTTCGCGGTGCCGCGCTGGATCCGTTCGAGCTGCTCGCGCGGGGTCATTGCAGGCGCTCCGCTTCGGCCTGCAGCCGCCGAATCGCCGTGGCGCGGCCGGTGGATGGATCGAGGGTGACGATCGCGCCCTGCACGGCCGCGCGACCGGAGGCGGGTTCGAACTTCGTCGGCATGTGGGTCCGAAAGCGACGGATGGCCAACTGGTGTTTCACGCCGATCACGGAATCAATCGGACCGCACATCCCGGCGTCCGTGATAAAGGCGGTGCCCCCGGGCAGGACGCGCTCATCCGCCGTCTGCACGTGCGTGTGGCTCCCGATCACCGCGCTGACCCTTCCGGCGAGGAACCAGCCCATCGCGCCCTTTTCCGACGTCGCCTCACCGTGCATATCGACCACAATGACGCCTACTTCCCCCGCGAGCTCCGTGAGAATAGCCTCGACGACTTGAAATGGACAGTCGACAGCATCCATGAACACACGGCCGATCAAGTTGATCACCGCCACCTCCACCCCGCTGGCGGTCGCGAAACGCCGCCAGCCGGTTCCGGGTGTTCCGGGTGGGAAGTTGGCGGGCCGCAGCAGGCGTGCCTCTTGGCCCATGAAGTCGGTGATCTCCTTCTTCCGCCAGATGTGGTTGCCGGACGTGAGCACGTCCACCCCTGCCGCCAGGAGTTCGCGGCAACTGTCCGGGTCCACGCCCGCGCCGCCGGCGACGTTTTCGCAATTGGCGATCACGAGGGCGAGCTGCTCGCGATGGATCAGGCCCGGCAGCAGGGTCCGGACGGCCCGCCGCCCCGGTTTGCCGACCACGTCGCCGAGGAAGAGGATATTCATCGAATGATTGCTTCACCGCGGAAGCGCTGAGGCGCAGAGGGAGAGCGACCTAGCGCGCGAACTCCGAGGCGCGAATCTCGCGAATCACCGTGACCTTGATTTGTCCCGGATAGGTCATCTCGCTCTCGATCTTGCGCGCGATGTCGTGGGCGAGCATGGCGGTCTGATCGTCGCCGATCACGCCCGGCTGGACGATGATTCGCACCTCGCGGCCCGCCTGGACGGCAAACGACTTCTCCACCCCCTTGAACGAGTTGCTGATCCGTTCGAGGTCTTCGAGCCGCCGCACGTAGCTCTCCAGCACCTCGCGCCGGGCCCCCGGGCGCGCCCCGGAGAGCGCATCGGCCGCATCGACGAGCGGCGCCAAGATGGTCTCGGCGCGGACCTCCTCGTGATGCGCCGCAATGGCGTTCACCACCTTGGCCGACTCGCCGTACTTGCGCGCGATGTCGGCGCCGATGATGGCGTGCGAGCCCTCCACCTCGTGGGTGAGCGCCTTGCCGATGTCGTGCAGGAGCGCCGCGCGCCGCGCCTGTTTCTCGTTCAGGCCCAGCTCGGCCGCCATCGCCCCGCAGATGAAGGCGGCCTCGATCGAGTGCATGAGGACGTTCTGCGCGTAGCTGTAACGGAACTGGAGCATACCGAGCAGCTTGACCAATTCCGGGTGGACGCCGTGAATCCCGACCTCGAAGATGGCCCGCTGTCCGGCTTCGCGCACGCTCTCTTCGACCGAGTCTTCGGCCTTGCGCACGACCTCTTCGATGCGGCCGGGATGGATGCGCCCGTCGGCGATCAGCCGTTCCAGCGCGCGCTTGGCGATCTCGCGCCGGATCGGATTGTGACACGACACCACCACGGCCTCCGGCGTGTCGTCGACGATCAAGTCGACCCCGGTCGCCGCTTCGATGGCGCGGATGTTGCGCCCCTCGCGGCCGATGATGCGTCCCTTCATTTCGTCGCTCGGCAGGTGGACCACGGACACCGTGCGTTCGGCAACGAATTCGCCCGCCAGCCGTTCGATGGCGATGCTGATGATCTTCTTGGCGCGGCGGTCGGCCTCTTCGCGCGCCTCCTGCTCGATCAGGCGGATGGTCTTGGCGGCCTCGTGCTTGGCCTCCTCCTCCATCGACTGAACCAGTTTGCGCCGGGCTTCCTGCGGGTCAGACTCGCGGTCTGCTCCAGTTGGCGGCGGGTCTCTTCGATGAGGCGATCGTACTCCGCCTGCCGCGCGCCGAGCGCCTCCTCGCCTTCTTTCAGCGCTTGCTCGCGTTCCTTGATCCCCTGCTCGCGCCGCTTGCACTCGTTCTCGCGGCGGTCGAGCTGCTCGGTGCGGCGGTCGAGTGTTTCCCCGCGCGCCACCAATCGCTTCTCGGCTTGTTGAATCTCACGTCGTTGCTCCTTGACTTCCTTCTCGAACTCGCTTTTCGCTTGCAGAACGGCTTCCTTGCCTTTGAGCTCCGCCTCCTTGCGAATGGCCTCCGCTTCGGTTCGCGCTTCGGCGATGATGCGCGCTGCGGTCTCCTGGGTTGCCCGTGCCTGGTCCTCACGCTGCTCGCGGCGCAGATAGTCGACCAGCCACACCAGGAAAGCCGCCAGGCCGATGCTGACGGCCACGATCCACAGATAGGTCATTATCAGTCGTATCCTCCTTTCTCATCGGAGATGCCCCGTCTCCGCTCCGGCAGCGCACGACCCCCTCCTCCGTCACCGCGTAATCGAGCCGGACATCCCACGGCTCCCGCGGCAGGGCGGAACACTGCTGGAAGGCATAGCCCAGGCCGGTGAGGCAGACCCGACCTTCCAGAGTGGCCAAGGCGCGGTCGTAGAAACCACCGCCGCGCCCCAGCCGGACGCCGGTCGCGTCCCAGGCCACCAGGGGCACGAAGACGATGGCCGAGACGTCAGCCCGTGCGCTGAACTCTCTGCCTGTCGGCTGGGGAATCCCGAAAGGCCCCCGCTCCAAGACCACGTCCGACCGATGCTCCGCGAAGGTCATGCCGCGGCTGGAAAGGCGCGGCAGGAACACCTCCTTCCCATCGGCCAGGGCCCGTTCGATCAGCGCGGCAGTGGGCACCTCGTTGTCGGTCGCGACATAGGCCACGACGACGCAGGCGGTCCGGTAAGGAGGGAAACCCGCGACATGTCGCAGGACCGCGTCCTCAACGGCTCGGCGCGCCGGCGGCGAAAGCGCCTGGCGCCGCCGGCGCATGTAGTGCCGAATTGACTCTTTGGTGCCGTCCATCCCGTTCCTGACCGAAGCGGGACGGGCACTGGCAGTCGGTCCTTAGGTTACCCGGCAACCTTCCGAAGGGGATGGGGGGAGTACCATGACCGTTTGCGTATTCTCCTCCGCCGGGTCACCGGCAGTGTCATCTCCAATGGCTGGCAGCACCCCGAAATACATCGTCCTGTTTTTCCTCGAGATTCCCTTCCCCGCCTCCGTCACCCTCGCCGACCTGTCAATCACCAGCGCTCGACCCGGTGCGTGTCCGCCTTCCTCCGGGTTGCTGGTCCGCCCGTTCCGAGTTCAGCTCTCCTCTTCGCCTGCGTCGCGGCTCACTTCGGCCTCTGCGCGGCCAACCGAGCCGTCAGGCGATCGATGGTTTCTTCGAATTGTGCGATTCGCTCCTGCAGTTTCTGATATTCGCTCGCAATATTCAACGCCGCCAGCACCGCCGCCGCGTGTGACGAGACGACCCGCCCCCCGGCGGTGATTTCCCGCATCTTGTCGTCGACGTATTCGGCCACCCGGCGGACGTGCTCTTCGGCGTCGTCGCTCGTCACCGAGAACGCTTGCCCCATGATCTCGACTTCGACCGGCCGTCGCATCGCGGCTTCCGCATTCAGCCCAAATCGAGCGCATCCAGCCGACTGAGGATTCGCTCGACGTGCGCCTTGACCTCCGCCCGCTCCTGCTCCTTTTCTCGCAACTGGCCGATCAGCCCCTCGATGCGCGCCTGCGCCTCCCCCAATTGGGTACGCAGCCGGTCGCGCTCCTCACCCAGCGCCGCATGGGCCGCCAGCAACTCCTCGATCCGTACCTCAAGAAGCTTCAGTCTCTCGATCTCCATGGATGGCTTTCTCAAGCATCACTTCACCCTACACGCCGGCTGCGCCGCCGATCAAGCTGCCGTGCTCATCTCGGACTCCTGAAAGAGCGCGGCGGCAAACGCGTCGGGGTCGAACGGCGCCAGGTCCTCGGCCCGTTCGCCCAGCCCGACGTAGTGTATCGGCAAGCCGAGCTCGCCGCGAATGGCAAGGGCGACGCCGCCCTTGGCGGTGCCGTCGAGCTTGGTGAGCACCACCCCCGTGACGCCGAGCGCCTCGTGAAAGACGCGGGCTTGGGCGAGGGCATTCTGACCCGTGGTGGCGTCGATGACCAAGAGAACTTGGTGCGGGGCGCCCGACACCTGTCGCGCGACCGTCCGGGCGATCTTCTTTACCTCTTCCATGAGGTTAGTCTTGACGTGCAGGCGTCCCGCCGTGTCAATTATGACGACATCGATGCCGCGCGCCACGGCGGCCTGGACGCCGTCGAAGGCCACCGCGGCGGGGTCGGCTCCGGGCTGCTGTTTGACCACTCCCGCCCCGACGCGCTCGGCCCACACCGCCAGTTGCTCAATGGCCGCAGCGCGAAACGTGTCCGCCGCTACCAGCAGCACCTTCTGTCCCTCCTGCCGGTACCGATGCGCCAGCTTGCCAATGGTGGTGGTCTTCCCGACGCCGTTGACGCCGACCATCAGGATGACCGCCGGCGTGGCCTCGGACCGCGGCGGTTCGCCGCCGTCGGCGAGCAAGTCGCGCACGACTGACTTGAGCAGAGCGCGCAGCGCCTCCGCATCGGAAACGCCGCGCAGCCGGGGCCGCACGCGCTCGATCAACGCGCGGGTGGCTTTCACACCCACATCGGCGCTGAGCAGGATCTCTTCCA
>JBBITY010000003.1:25936-29413 GCA_037440565.1 Desulfurellales bacterium | reverse complement strand
GCGTCGCCGAGGAAGAGCATGATGTGGGTCGCGTCACTTTCTTCGCAAGCTTCAACCTCCATATGCAAGGCGACCGCGACGAGGCGGATGTGATCACCCTGCCGTAACACGCCTTCGGTGCCTGCGCACCAAGGGCGAGTGGGACAGAACCCCACTCGCCCTTTTTCGTTTGCTCCTGGGAGACGCCTTGGAGGTCGGACTTCCCCCCTACGTACACAGGTCACTGTGGGGGCGGCGGCCGGCGCGGGGCGCGCGCGCCGTTGGTGCCACAGACGGCAGCGCGTGCGTGGCGCTGCCACGATGCTGGCCGACCACATGGCCGGGGGGGAAAGAGCAGTGCGAGGAGGGGGACTTGAACCCCCACGGGTGTTGCCCCACTAGCCCCTCAAGCTAGCGCGTCTGCCAATTCCGCCATCCTCGCGTATCGACCGCCGCCGTCCGCACTCTACGGTTGGGCGCCGGGGGCGGCCGGCGCCTGGCCAAGTGGTGCCGCAGGTTGGGACTCTGCCGAGCCAGGCACCGGCGCAGGCGCTGCCACCCCAGGCGCCGGCTCGCCGGGTCCCGGCGCCGGCTCTGCCAGCGGAGCGGTGTCGAAAATGGTCGACGTCGTCTGCCGCACGGAAAGGTAGGTCAGGCTGAGCGAGGTGAGCATGAACACGATCGCCGTCGCCGTGGTGAGCTTGGTCAGGAAATTCCCCGCGCCGCTGCTGCCAAACACCGTGGAACTCGAGCCGCCGAAGACGGCGCCCATATCGGCGCCTCGGCCGGTTTGCAGCAGGACGACCAGGACGAGAAAGACGCAGGCAAAGACGTGGACAATGGTGATGATCGCATGCATGGTGTGGGGCCTCGCGGGGGGTCTTTACGCCTGGAAGCGGACGATGCGCGCGAAGTCGTCGGCGTTGAGACTGGCGCCGCCGACGAGTGCGCCATCGAGATCTGGCTGCTGCATCAGCGCGTCGATGTTGTCGGGTTTCACACTGCCTCCATAGAGGATTCTCAGGTTGCGGGCAACGTCGGCGCCGGCCAGGTCGCCAATCAAGCGGCGAATCGCGCCGTGCACCTCCTGCGCTTGCTCGGGCGTGGCCACCTTGCCCGTGCCGATCGCCCAGACCGGTTCATACGCGACGACCATCCGCGCTATGTCGGCCGCGCCGAAGCCGCCGAGCGCACCGCGAATCTGCGCATCGATGACGGAGAGGGTCAGCCTCGCTTCGCGCTGCCCGAGCGTCTCGCCGACACAGACGATCGGAGTCAGGCCATGGCGGAGGGCCGCACGGCTTTTCCGCGCAACGGTGTCGTCCGTCTCGCCGAAGTACTGCCGTCGCTCCGAATGCCCGACGATGACGTACGTGCAGCCACAATCGGTCAGCATGGGAGCCGACACTTCACCGGTGTACGCCCCCCAGTCTTCCCAGAACAGGTTCTGCGCCGCGACGGCGATGCTCGAGCCGCGCAACTGCTCGGCGACGGCCGGCAAGGCCGGGAAGGGCGGCGCCACCACGACGTCCCGCCCGCGCACGTCGCGCAGCCGCTCGCGCAGTGCAGCCGCGAGCTGAGCGGCTGGCGCGGGCGCCTGATGCATCTTCCAGTTGCCGGCCAGCAGCGGCACACGACCCGGCATCAGACGGTCTCCAGGGCGACCAATCCGGGCAGAGACGCCCCTTCGAGAAACTCGAGCGAGGCGCCGCCGCCGGTGGAGATGTGGGAGATTGCCTTTGCCTTCCCGGAACGCATCACCGCCGCAACTGAATCGCCGCCGCCGATGATGGTGAGTGCGGAACTCTCGGCGAGCGCTGTGGCAATCGCCATCGTGCCGGCCGCAAACGGCTCGAGCTCGAACATGCCGACTGGCCCGTTCCAAAAGATCGTCCGCGCCGTGGCGATGTGCTGCCGGAACACGGCAACCGTCGCCGGTCCGACGTCGAGCCCGATCTTGTCTGCCGGAATGTCCCCCTGCACTGTCGTCGAAGGACTGTCCGCCGCCGCTCGATCGGCCACGACGTGATCGGTCGGCAACACGAGCGGCACGTTTCGCGTCTCAGCCGCCCGCAGGAGTTCGCCCGCCAGCGGGATTTGATCCTCTTCCACCAGGGATCGCCCGGTCTGGCGGCCACGGGCGCGCAGAAACGTGTAGGCCATGGCGCCTCCGATCAGCAGGGCGTCGACCCGCTCCAGCAGACTGCGAATCACTTGAATCTTGTCGGAGACCTTGGCGCCCCCGAGAATCGCCAGGAGCGGGCGCTCGGGGGCGCTCAGCACCTTGCCCAGATATTCGCACTCGCGTTGCAGGAGAAATCCAGCCGCGCGCTCGGCCACAAAGCGCGTCATGCCTGCGGTCGAGGCGTGGGCGCGGTGCGCGGTACCGAAGGCGTCGTTGACATACACGTCGGCCAGGCGCGCAAGCGCTCGGGCAAAAGACTCGTCGTTCTTCTCTTCCTCCAGGTGGAAGCGCAAATTCTCCAGCAGGACGACCTCGCCCGGCTTGAGATCATTGACCAGGTCATCCACCGCTGGCCCGATGCAATCGGGCGCCATCCGAACCGGCGTCCCGAGGCGCTCGGCGAGGACTTCGCAGACCGGCCGCAGGCTGAGTTTCGGGTCAACCCTGCCCTTCGGGCGGCCGAGGTGTGAGCCGAGAACGACGCGCGCGCCGTGATCGAGCGCGAAGCGGATGGTCGGCAGGGCCGCGTCGATCCGCGTCGCGTCGCTGACACGGCCGTCGCGCAAGGGCACGTTGAAGTCGACCCGGATGAAAACGCGCTTGCCCCGCAGGTCGAGCTGATCGATGAGCTTCATCGGCAGCCGGGCCGGCTGGGCCGGTCACGCAGCGGCGACCAGCTTGGTGACGTCGACCATGCGGTTCGAAAAGCCCCACTCGTTGTCGTACCAGGCCAAGACCTTCGCGAAGTTGCCGTCCATCACCTTGGTCAGCTCCGTGTCCACTGTCGACGAGTACGAGGTGCCGTTGAAATCGATCGACACGAGCGGCTCGTCGCAGCAGCGCAGGATGCCCTTCAAGGGGCCGGCGGCCGCGGCGCGCATCGCGTCGTTGATCTGCTTGTCGGTCACGGTCTGCTTCAGCTCGGCGACCAGATCGACGACCGACACGTTCGCCGTCGGCACGCGGATGGCCATGCCGTCGAGCTTGCCTTTCAGCGCCGGCAACACCTCACCCACCGCGCGCGCCGCACCGGTGGTGGTGGGGATCATCGACACCGCCGCCGCGCGCGCCCGGCGCAGGTCTTTGTGCGGCAGATCGAGAATCTGCTGGTCGTTGGTGTAGGCGTGGATCGTCGTCATCCAGCCGCGCTGGATGCCGAAGGCCTCGTGCAGCACCTTGGCCACCGGCGCCAGGCAGTTGGTGGTGCACGATGCGTTCGAGACGACGTGATGCTCCTGTGGCCGGTATGCTGTGTGGTTCACCCCGTAGCAAATCGTGAGGTCCGCGCCCTTGGCCGGCGCGGAGATGATAAC
>JBBITY010000003.1:17615-25887 GCA_037440565.1 Desulfurellales bacterium | reverse complement strand
AACAAGCCCGTGCACTCCAACACCACCTGCACGCCCAGCTCGCCCCACGGCAGCTTCGCCGGGTCCCGCTCGCTGAGGACCTTGATTCGAGCACCATCCACCAGGATTGCCTTGTCCTCGGCCCCGACCGTCGCCCCCAGGACACCGTGCACGGAGTCGTACTTCAGCAGGTGGGCGAGCGTTCGCGCATCGGTGATATCGTTGACGGCGACGAACTCGAGCTGCTCGTCGCCGAGCGCGGCCCGCATCACGTTGCGGCCGATGCGTCCGAATCCATTGATGCCAATCTTGATGCTCATTGCGCGACACCCCGTGTGCGGCGAAGCCGGAAATGATCGCCCTCAATTTCACGTTCACCAGGGGGTGTCAAGAAAGTCGTCCACGCGGGCGCGTGCGTTGACTCACCTGGGGGCGTGTACTACCCTCCGCGCCGCGGGGCGGCGGAGAGGAAGGTGTATGGTCGCGGCGTTGGCCACAGCGCTCGCCCAGGCGAGCGTGGGCCAAACGGGTATCACGTTACAGCACGGCAGCCTCTTCACCATGGTGACCGGCTCCGGTCTCGTGGTGCAACTGGTGCTGTATATCCTGGTCCTCTTCTCCATCGCCAGTTGGGGAGTCATCCTTTACAAGTCGCGCCAGATCCGCGCCGCGCGGCACAAGTCCGAGCGGTTCATCGAAGCCTTCTGGGAGACCAAGAATCTGACCACCATCCACGCGGCGAGTCAGGAGATGCGACAAAGCCCGGTGGCGCAAGTGTTCCGCGCGGGCTACCAGGAACTGGTCCGTCTGACACGGGCCAAGCGCCAGGCGCGCGCCGAGGAGGGGGCACTCACCACCGAGCTGGGCGGTGTGGCGAACGTCGAACGCGCCATGCGTCGCGCCGCCAGCCAGGAGATCACGCAGCTCGAACGGGCGCTGACCTTTCTGGCCACCACCGCCAGTACGACGCCGTTCATCGGCCTGTTCGGTACCGTCTGGGGCATCATGGACGCGTTCCTCGGTTTGAGCGCAACGCAGGCCTCCACCATCCAGGCGGTGGCCCCCGGCATCGCCGAAGCGCTGATTGCTACGGCCACCGGGCTGTTCGCCGCCATACCTGCGGTCGTGGCGTACAACCACTTTGCGCGGCAAATCCGCGTCCTGGCGGTCGAAATGGATAACTTCGCCTTCGAATTTCTCAACATCGCCGAGCGTCACTTCCTGAAGTAACAGCGAGCGACGGTATGGCGTTCACGGAGCGCGACAACGAGACGCTGTCCCAAATCAACGTCACCCCGCTGGTCGACGTGATGCTCGTCCTCCTGGTGATTTTCATGGTGACTGCGCCGATTCTCCAACAGGGGATCTCCGTCAACCTGCCGAAGGTGCGCGCGGGCGCGCTGAGTGGAGAGGATGTCCAGCTCGTCGTCGCCGTGACCGCCCAGGGTCAGGTCTATCTGAACGATACCGGGATGACGCCGGCGGAGCTGGCCGCAAAGCTGCAAGCGATTCTGCGTGAGCGGCCCGACCGCCAGGTGTTTCTGCGCGCTGATGCAGGCGTTCCCTACGGGGAAGTGATGCGGGTCATGGGCTCCATGCGCGAAGCCGGCGTGCAGCGGCTCGGCATGGTGACCGAGCGCCCGCCGGAGCGCTGACCGTGGCTTCCCATCCGAATATCCTGGTCCGTCCGGGCGGCGACACCGCCCTGCTGTGGACCATTGCCGTGTCCGCACTGGCCCATGTCGCCGTGCTCGGTTTGCTGGTGCTGGCACCGCAGCAGTTCCTCGATCGGCCAGAGCGCATCGAGTCGTACACCGTCGATCTGATCGCCCCGTCGGCAATCGGTGGCACGAACCTCGTTCCCGGGTCGGGCCGCGGCGAAAAGCCGTTGGCTGCACCAAAGCCGCCGCTCGCGGCGGAGCGACCCGCGAAGGCAGACGCCCCAGTGGCGATTCGAGAACAGGCGCGTCAGCCGGCCGAACCTCCAGCCAAGCCCGAAGCGCCCAAGCAACCGGAGCCACCGAAAGCGGCCGAAGCGATGAAAGCAGAGCCAGTGAAACCGGTCGAGCCGCCGAAGCCCGTTCAGGCGCCACCGCCGGAAAAGCCGGCAGCCCAGGAAGTCAAGCAACCTCTTCCAGAACCGGCGGTTGCCAAGAAGGTGGAAGCCGCACCGCCCAAGCCAGCGGCGCCCGCCGACGCCAAGAAGCAACCGGACAAGCCGGCCCCCCCCGCGGCCGACAAGGCCAAGGTGACCAAACCGGCCCAACCGGCACCGAACGCCGAGGCCGCGGCGCGCGACCAGGGGATCGCCGCCGCGATCGAACGCCGCGCACAGCAACTGAACGCCGGCGAATCGGCAAAGGCGGAGAACCCCATCGATCGGCAGATCGCTACAGCCATCCAGAATCGAATGATCGCGGCCGCCGTTCAGCAGCGCGCCGAGCAGCTCGCGCGTGCGGGAGGCGCCGGGTCCCCCGACAGCATTCCTGGCCCGGGCGGCACCATCGGCTACGGGCCGGGAACGAGTCCGGGCGGTGCCGCGGTGGGCGCAGAGTACATCCTGTACTTCTCCCACATGATCGAGCGCATCAAAGCCTCGTGGGCGTGGGCGGGAGCGAGTCGGTCACTGAAGGCGAAGGTGCAATTCAACATCACGCCAGCGGGCGACATCGTCAACGTGCGGATCGTCGCGCCGAGCGGCGACCCGTCGTACGATGCATCGGTCGAACGGGCGGTGCGCGCGGCTAACCCGCTGGATCCGCCGCCGGAGAAGTACCGCACTGAATTCGGATCGGTCGAACTGACATTCGAACCGGAAGATTTGAGGTCTTGAGATGCGACAGAGACGGTGGCGGGGCATGGCGCTGTGCCTGATTGTGCTCTCGGCGTACCCGGCTGCGGCGCAGGTGCGCGGAACGATCTTCGGCCCTGGGGTACGGCAGTACCCGATCGCGCTGTCACCGTTGAAGGAGCTTTCGCCGGCGACACCCGCGGCCCCGTCGACAGCGTTTGTCGACATCCTCGGACGCGACCTCGATCTGTCGGGACTTTTTCGCGTGATTCCGCGTGACGCGTACATCGAGCCCGCCGACACGTCGGGCGTCACGGAGGAGACGATCAATTTCGACAACTGGTCGGTGATCGGAGCGCTGGCGCTGGTGAAGGGGACCGTGCGCCAGGAGAGCGGCGAGGTGGCGATCGAGGTGCGCCTCTTCGACGTGTCGCAACGCCGGCAGTTGACGGGGCGCCGGTATCGCGGTCGCCCCACCGACGTGCGGCGGATGGCACACCGCTTCGCGGACGAAATTCTCCTCCAGCTCACCGGGGAGCGCGGGCCCTTCGATTCGCAGATCGCCTTCTTGTCGACCCGCAACGGCCGCTTCAAAGACGCCTACATCATGAGCCTGGACGGCGGCGACCTGCAGCAGGTCACGTCAGAGAACACGATCAACATCTCCCCGACCTGGGCGCCGGATAATCAGTCTCTCGTTCTCACCTCGTACCGAACGGGCAATCCGGACTTGTTCTCGATCGATCTGCGCGGCCGGCAGTGGACGCGCCTTTCCGCGCTGCGCGGCCTCAACCTCGGCGGCCGCTGGTCGCCGGACGGCAGCCTGCTGGCGGCCACGCTCGAATATCAAGGCAACTCGGAAGTCGCTCTGCTCAATCCCGACGGCACGCTGCGGCAACGGTTGACCGATCACTGGGCGATCGATGTCTCGCCATCCTGGTCGCCCGACGGCCGCCAGATCGCGTTCTGCTCGAACCGCAGCGGCTCGCCGCAGATTTACATCGTCGACGTGAACGGCGGCGCGCCGCGGCGCGTTACGACGAGCGGGACGTATAACACCTCCCCCAGTTGGTCGCCGAAAGGCGATCGCATCGCGTATACGTCGCGGGTTAACGGGCGCTTCCAGGTGTTCACGGTCAAGATCGATGGAACCGACGTCGAGCAGGTGACCAACAGTGCGGGGGACAACGAGGATGCAAGCTGGTCGCCAGACGGGCGGTACGTGGTGTTCAGCTCCACGCGCGCCGGTTCTCCGCGGCTCTACCTCGCCGATCGGAGCGGCCATACCCAGGCCGAATTGACTGGCGGAAGCGGCGGTGATACGAGTCCGTCGTGGTCGCGGTGGCTCGACTGACCGCTTGCGCGGGTCGGTTGCCAGGGAGGAGGTGACGATGAATCGCTCGGTTGGACGGTTTGCACTGCTGGTCGTGGCTGTCATCGCCCTCAGCGGAGCTGGTGGCTGCGGAAAGAAGAAGGCCGGGGAGCTGGGGGCTGAAGGCAAACTGGGTGAAGAGGGTCTAGGTGCTGGCGCCGGCAGCCTCGCCCAGGCGCGCGCGGGCGTGCTGGGGGCGGAGGGTGCCGGGGGGCCGCTCGCCGACATTCACTTCGCCTTCGATTCCTTCGATCTCGACGACTCGGCGCGCCGCACGCTGCAGCAGCACGCGAGCTGGCTGAACGACCACCAGGGCGCGCGGGTCGAGATTGAAGGACACTGCGACGAGCGCGGCACGATCGAGTACAATCTTGCACTGGGCGCCAAGCGGGCGGCGACAGCGAAGAGCTATCTGGTGTCCCTCGGCGTCTCCGCCGATCGGCTCACGACGATCAGCTATGGCGAGGAGCTGCCCCTTTGCCACGAGCCGACGGAATCGTGCTGGCAGCGCAACCGCCGCGCGCACTTCGTGGTGGTCGGGGACTGAGCGCGGGACGGGAATGCCGCGCGCCCGTATCGCCCTCTTGTTGCCGCTCGCGTTGGGCGCGGCCGGCTGCGTCACGCGCGCGGATTTCGATAAGGTGCGGCGCACGCAGCAGGACATGCGCGCGCTCTTGGCCGACACGCAGGTGTCGGTCGACAAGCTGAACCGGCGGCTCGATACCTTGGAAAGCGGCGCCGCGGAGTCCGCGGGGGGACGCACCGCCGCGGCGATGAGGACGCTCGAGCGCCGCTTGTCCAACGTCGAAACGCGTCTCAGTCTGCTCGAAGCCGGTGCGGTACGACCGAGTGAACCGACCCCGAGCATCGGGCACGAAGGGGTCGGCCCGTCTCCCACGCCCGCCGGCGCAGCGCTCGGCGGGCCGGCGCAGCGGACCGAAGCCGCGGCCATCGCCCTGCGGCGCGAGGAGGCGCGGCTGCGCGGCGGCGGCGTGAACGAGACCTACCGCACGGCGCTGCAACTGTACCGGGAAGGGCAAGCCGGCAAGGCGATCGAGCAGTTTCGGCAGTTCGTCCGTAGCTCGCCGAAGTCCGATCTCGCCGACAACGCTCAGTACTGGATCGGCGAGGCGTATTACAGCAGCAAGGACTACAACCGAGCGATCATCGAGCTCAACGAAGTCCTGCTCAAGTACCCGCAGGGTGACCAGGTCGCCGGGGCGTTGCTGGCGCTCGCCACCGCCTTCGCCGAATCGGGCGACAAGATCGATGCTCGCCTGATCCTGCAAAAGCTGATCAGTGACCACCCGCAGAGCGAAGAGGCCGCCGTCGGGCGGAAGCAGTTGCAGGGACTGACCGAATAGCGACGGCACCGAGTCCGAGGCTTGACCTCGCACCTCCCTCCGTGATCTCCGTGGCGCCGGAGAGCGGCATCTGGACGATCCCGGTCCGGCGGTCGGAAGACGCGAGCGCGAGATGAACGTAATCAGGCATGTGGCGCACCGCGGCCGCGCGGCCGCGCCTTGCGTTGCGACGCTCGGCAAGTTCGACGGAGTGCACCGCGGGCACCGCGAGGTGTTGGCGCGCGTCGTGCAGCGCGCACGAGAGCACCGCGTGCCCTCGGTGGCGATCACCTTTACGCCGCACCCGCTGAGCGTTCTCGCGCCCGCACACGCCCCGCTGGCGCTCACCGGCATTCGCCAGCGGCTGGCGTTGCTCGCAGCGACGGGCATCGACACGGTCGTCTTGCAGCGGTTCACGCCGCAGCTCGCCCAGGTACCAGCCGAGCAGTTCGTCCAGGACATCCTGGTCGGATGCCTGCAAGCCCGCGCCGTCGTGGTCGGCCGAACGGTCGGGTTCGGATACCGGCGCTCCGGAACGGCCGCCTCGCTGGCGGCATTCGGTCGAACGTATGGATTCGCCGTCGAGGTGGTGGCGCCGTTCGAGGTCGACGGGCAACCGGTGACGAGCAGCGCGGTGCGCGCGGCGATTGCGAGGGGGGATCTGGCGGCGGCGGAGCGGATGCTGGGCCGCCCGCACGAGATCAGCGGGCGGGTGGTGCACGGTCATCATCGCGGGCAGCAGCTCGGCGTGCCGACGGCGAATCTGCGGCTGCGCGGTGTGCAACTGCCGCCGGACGGCGTGTACGCCGCGCGGGTTCGGCTGGCGGGACACCTCCATTGGGCGGTCGCGAACATCGGCTTCAACCCGACCTTCGGCGATCGCGAACGCTCCGTCGAGGCGCACGTGCTCGATTTTCGCGGCGATCTCTATGGACAGCGGCTCGATCTGATCTTTCTCGAGTACCTGCGCGGCGAGCGCCGCTTTCCAAACCCGCAGGCGCTGGTGGCGCAGATCCGAGAAGACATCGCCGCCGTGCGCCGCATTCTCGCATCGCAATGACCGACCAGCGCGAGCGCTACCAATGGGAGGTGGCGCCCAACGACGCAGGCATGCGCGTCGACCGCTTCCTCGCTGCGCGGGGCGCGCTGGGGACGCGCTCGCAGGTGCAGCGTCTGATCGCGGACGGACTGGTGCGAGTGCGCGACCAGCCGGTCAAGGCGGGTACCGTGCTGCGCGCAGGGCAGATCGTGTCAGTCGAGCGCCCAATCCCCCGCGCTCCCACGGTGGAGCCGGCGCCCATTGCGCTCGATGTGCTGTACGAAGACGCCTTCCTGCTGGTGATCAACAAGCCCCCCGGGCTGGTCGTACACCCGGCCCCGGGGCATTGGCAGGACACGCTCGTCAGCGCGCTCTTGCACCGCTGGGGCAGCACGCCAACCGGGTTCGACCGCTCCCGTCTCGGCATCGTTCACCGCCTCGACAAGGACACGTCGGGCGTCCTCATCGTGGCGAAGGATGCCGCCACCATGGAGGCATTGGCGCGCCAATTTCGCCGCCGGGAGATTCGCAAGGGGTACCTCGCCCTCGTCTGGGGGCGGGTGCACCCCGAGCGGGGCGTAATTCACAAGCCGATCGCGCGCCATCCCGTCCATCGCAAGCGCATGGCAGTGCGCGCCCAGGGGCGGGAGGCAGTGACGCGCTACGAGGTCATCGAGCGCTTCGCGGGCGCCACCCTGCTGCGCGTGTTCCCGGAAACCGGCCGGACCCATCAGATCCGCGTGCATCTGTCGGCGATCGGCCATCCGATCGTCGGCGACACTGTGTACGCCCGCCAGCGCGCCGGCGTTCCGGTCGCGCTCCGGCGCCAGGCGCTGCACGCGGAGTCCATTGGCTTTTCTCATCCAGCCACCGGCAAGGCGATCGCCTTGGCCGCGCCGCTTCCAGCCGACTTGGCTGCGGCGCTCGCCGCGCTGCGCCTGAGCGGCTTGACATCGACAGGCCCTTCCAGTAGCGTGCGGCGCAATCCCGCGATACACAGCGTTGTACGACACGAGGCCGCCCGCCGCAGGGGCCGCGCGCATTCTTCCTGCCTAGATCGCCAGGACTAGCACATACGAGGACGGAGGTATGGTCGAGGAGAGCGCCGGGAGAAACCGACCGGCCACCGCGCCATTGAGTGGCAAGCCGGAGCGCCGCCGCCGTGCCGACAGCGACGTCCCGAACGGCACCAGCAACCGGGTGCGCCAGTTGGCGGAGCCCGCCGAGGACGTCGCCGAGGGAGCCCCGAACGGCGATCAGGGACTCAATCTCAAGACCCTGAAGGCGAAAAAGATCAGCGAGCTCACGCAGATCGCACGCAGCTTCAGCATCGAGGGCGCTGCCAACATGCGCAAGCAGGAGCTGATCTTCGCGATCCTCGGGGCCCAGACCGAGCAGAGCGGTCTCATTTACGGCGAGGGCGTGCTGGAGATCTTGCCCGACGGATTCGGCTTCTTGCGCGCCCCGGATTACAATTACCTGCCCGGACCCGACGACATTTACGTCTCGCCGAGCCAGATCCGCCGCTTCAATCTGCGCACGGGCGACATCGTCTCCGGGCAGATTCGTCCGCCGAAAGAGGGCGAGCGCTACTTCGCGCTCCTCAAAGTCGAGGCGATCAATTACGAGGAAACCGAGCGGGCACGCGACAAGATCCTGTTCGACAACCTCACACCCCTGTACCCCAACGCGCAACTGCGCTTGGAGCACGATCCCGAGGAGCACACGACGCGCCTGATCGACCTGTT
>JBBITY010000003.1:14265-17578 GCA_037440565.1 Desulfurellales bacterium | reverse complement strand
ATCGTCGCGCCGCCCCGCACCGGCAAGACCATCATGCTGCAGAACATCGCGCACGGCATCACGCGCAACCACAAGGAGGTGGTGCTGATCGTCCTGCTGATCGACGAGCGGCCCGAAGAGGTCACCGACATGCAGCGCTCGGTGGATGGCGAGGTCGTCAGCTCGACGTTCGACGAGCCGGCGACGCGCCACGTGCAGGTGGCGGAAATGGTGATCGAGAAGGCGAAGCGGCTCGTCGAGCACGGGCGCGACGTCGTCATCTTGCTCGACAGCATCACGCGCCTGGCGCGCGCCTACAACACGGTGGTGCCGCCGAGCGGCAAGATCCTGTCCGGCGGGGTGGATTCCAACGCCCTGCACAAACCGAAGAAGTTCCTCGGCGCAGCGCGAAACATTGAGGACGGCGGCAGCCTCACGATCCTCGGCACGGCGCTCATCGACACGGGCAGCCGCATGGACGAGGTGATCTTCGAGGAGTTCAAGGCCACCGGGAACATGGAGGTGCACTTGGATCGCCGACTGGTCGACAAGCGCATCTTTCCGGCGATCGACATCAATCGCTCAGGGACGCGCAAGGAGGAGTTGCTGCTCGGGGCCGAGGTGACGAAGCGGGTCTGGATCCTGCGCAAGCTCCTCTCGCAGCTCAACCCGGTGGAAGCGATGGAATTTCTCATCGACAAGATCGAGGGAACGAAAAGCAACGTGGAGTTCCTCGAGGCAATGAATCAGTGACGCGCGGCTGGTTGCTGAGCGAGCGGCGTTTCTGCTACGTAGAACCGTTACACACGAGGAGCACCGAATGGCGGAAATCACCATGAAGCAGCTCCTGGAGGCCGGCGTTCACTTTGGCCACCAGACGAGCCGCTGGAACCCGAAGATGAAACCCTACATCTTCGGGGCGCGGAACGGCATTTACATCATCGACCTGCAACAGACGGTCCGCTTGTTCCAAGAGGCATACGCCTTCGTGCGCGACCTGGCCGCCACCGGCGGCACACTGCTCTTCGTCGGAACGAAAAAGCAGGCACAGGACGCCGTTCGGGAAGAGGCCGAACGGTGCAACATGTTTTACGTCAATAACCGCTGGCTGGGTGGAACCCTCACCAACTTCCAGACCATCAAGCAGAGCGTCGACCGGCTGAAGAAGCTTGAGGAAATGCTCGAAGACGCCGCCATGGCCGAGGCGCTCAAGAAACGGGAGCTGCTCGAGGTCGCCCGAGAACGCGAACGGCTGGCGCACACGCTGGGCGGCATCAAGACCATGCGCAAGCCGCCGGACGCGCTGTTCGTGGTCGACACCATCAAGGAAGAGATCGCCGTGCGGGAGGCCAACAAGTTGGGGATTCCTGTGGTCGCTGTGGTTGACACCAACTGCGACCCCGATCTCATCGATTACCGGATCCCGGGCAACGACGACGCGATTCGCGCCATCCGGCTCTTCTGCGCGGCCATGGCCGATGCGGTGCTCGAGGGCAAGAGCCTGCAGGCGGAACGCGCGAAGGGGGAAGAGACCGAGGCACCGGGCCAGGTGAGCGGGACGGGCCTGGCGGCCGTGGAAGGGGAGCTGGCATGAGCGAGGTCAGTCCGGCGTTGGTGCGCGAGCTGCGCGAGCGCACGGGCGCTGGCATGATGGACTGCAAACGCGCCCTGGCGGAGGTGCAGGGCGACGTCGAGAAGGCGCTGGTGCTGTTGCGCGAGAAAGGCTTGGCGGCGGCGGCGAAGAAGGCGGGCCGGACGGCGAGTGAAGGGGCGATCGGTTCGTACATCCATGCCGGGGGGAAGATCGGCGTCCTCGTCGAGTTGAACTGCGAGACGGATTTCGTCGCCCGCACCCCGGATTTCCAGAACCTGCTCAAGGCGCTCGCAATGCAGGTCGCGGCGGCGACCCCACGCTACGTCAGCCGCCAGGACGTGCCGGCGGATCTGATCGAGGCGGAGCGCCACATCTATCGGGCGCAGGTCGCCAACACCGGCAAGCCGCCCCATGTCGTCGACAAGATCGTCGAGGGCAAGATCGAGAAATTCTTCTCCGAGGTCTGTCTGATCGAGCAGCCGTACATCAAGGATCCGGACAAGACCGTGGGCCAAATCATCTCCGACTGCGTGGCCCGGTTGGGCGAGAACCTGGTCGTGCGGCGCTTCGCGCGGTTTCAGCTCGGCGAACAGACGACCGGCGACCGCTGAGACGGCGATGGGGCGGCGGGACGATATCCGGTCGGCGGCGGACCAGCCGGCCCCCGCGCTGCGATACCGACGCGTCCTGCTCAAGCTCAGCGGCGAAGCCCTGATGGGCGAGGCCCAGTACGGCATCGAGAGCGAGGTGCTCGACTCGATCGCCCGCGAGATTCGCGACGTGCACCAGCTCGGCCTCGAGCTGGCCTTGGTGATCGGAGCCGGCAATATCTTCCGCGGGGTGCAAGGCGCCACCGAAGGCATGGAGCGCGCCTCGGCCGATTACATGGGCATGCTGGCGACAGTGATCAACGCTCTGGCGTTGCAGGATGCACTGGAACGGCTGGGGGTGACCACCCGCGTGATGTCGGCGATTGAAATGCGCCAAGTGGCCGAGCCGTACATTCGGCGCCGCGCTATACGCCACCTCGAGAAGGGGCGGGTGGTGATCTTCGCCGCAGGGACTGGCAACCCGTTCTTCAGCACGGATACGGCGGCCAGCCTCCGGGCGGCGGAGATCGGCGCAGAGGTCATCCTGAAGGCGACCAAGGTCGACGGCGTCTACGACGCCGACCCGAAGCTGCGCGCCGACGCGAAGCGCTTCGGCGAGCTGAGCTACATCGAGTTCCTGAGCAAGGGCCTGAAGGTGATGGACGCGACGGCCGTGTCGTTGTGCATGGAGAACAAGCTGCCGATCGTGGTCTTCGACGTGACGGCGGCAGGCAACATCCGCCGTGCGGTGGCCGGGGAGCCCATCGGGACGTTGGTGGATTGAGTGCGACTATGGACGAAGTACTCGCCGATCTCCGCGCGGAAATGACCGGGACCATTGATGCCATGCGCCGCGAGTTGGCGCGGACGCGCACCGGCCGGGCGTCGACCGCCCTGCTGGAAGGCATCACCGTCGACTATTACGGGGCCAAGACGCCGCTCAACCAGTTGGCGACGCTCAGTGCGCCCGAGCCGCGCCTGTTGGTGATCCAACCCTACGACCGCAGCGTCATCGGCGACATCGAGCGGGCGATCCTGCAGTCGGATCTCGGCTTGGTCCCGATCAACGACGGCAAGATCATTCGCGTGCCGATCCCCGAATTGACCGAGGAGCGCCGCCGCGATCTGGTCAAGCACGTTCGCAAGCTCG
>JBBITY010000003.1:0-14244 GCA_037440565.1 Desulfurellales bacterium | reverse complement strand
CCTGCGCAACCACCGCCGGGACGCGATCGACCTGCTGAAGATGATGGAAAAAGAGAAGGAGATCACGGAAGACGACCTCCGTCGTGGACAGGAAAAGATCCAGGAGATCACCAAGGATTTCAGCGAGCGGCTGGAAAAGGTCCTGAAAGCGAAGGAAGAGGAGATCATGGAGGTCTGACGCGTGGCGCGCCTCGACAGCTCCGCCCTCGATCTCAACCGACTCCCCCGGCATGTGGCCGTGATCATGGATGGCAACGGCCGGTGGGCGCAGCGCCGCGGCCTCTCTCGCATCGAAGGCCACAAGCGCGGCAAGGATTCGGTGCGCGCGGTCGTCGAGACCAGCCGCCGACTCGGCATTCCCTACCTGAGTCTCTTCGCCTTCTCGACCGAGAACTGGCAGCGGCCACGCCGCGAGGTGAACGCGCTTATGAACCTGCTCCGGCGCTACGTGCGCACCGAGCTGCATCGCATGATGAAGAACGAGGTGCGAGTGGTGGCGATCGGCGATCTCGACCGGCTGCCACAGGCGGTGCGGCGAGACCTCGAGGCGGCCATCGAGCAAACACGCGGCAACACCCGCCTCACGGTGGGCTTGTGCGTGAGCTACGGAGGGCGCGAAGACATTGTGCAAGCGGCGCGGCAGCTGGCGCGGGAGGTCCAGGCGGGACAGCTCACCCCCGAGGCGATCGACCAGCAGGCCGTGGCGCACCGGTTGGGCACCGACGGCATGCCCGATCCCGACTTGCTCATTCGGACCAGCGGCGAGATGCGGCTGTCCAACTTCTTCCTCTGGCAACTCGCCTATACCGAGATTTACGTGACCGAAACGCTGTGGCCGGATTTCCGCGAGCCCGAGTTCGTGCAGGCCCTCGTCCACTACCAACAGCGCGAACGGCGCTTCGGTCGCACCCGCGAGCAGCACGAAAAGGAACGCTTGCGTGCTGCGCGCTAGGCTGGCGACGGCCGCCGTAGCCATTCCGCTCCTCCTCGCGCTCATCTTCTGGGCGCCGCCGTGGGCGCTGGCGGTGGTCGTGGGGACGCTGGCGCTGCTGGCGATGGTCGAGTACGTCGGGCTGGCGTTTCCGGCGCAGCCGCGCGACCGGGTCGTAGCGCTGGTGTCCGGAACGTTCGTGATCGCTGCCGCCGCGAGCGGCCCGGGCCCGCTCCTCATCTGCGCGCTCGCGACCGCGGCGGTGCTGGGCTTGAGCTGGACGGTCTTGGGCCGGGTGGATTTCGAGCACGGGCTCGCCGATCTCGGACGCTCCCTCGTCGGGGTGCTCTACGTCGGACTGCTGCTGCCCCACTTCATCTGGTTGCGGCAGCTTGAACAGGGACCTGCCTGGGTGACCCTGGTGCTCGCCGTCGGCATGGGCGGCGACACGTCCGGGTACTTCGTCGGGCGCGCGATCGGGCGCCATCGCCTGATGCCGCGCCTGAGCCCGGGCAAGACGGTCGAAGGGGCAGTGGCGATCGTCGCGGCAAGCGTCCTGGCCGCGGCGGCGGTGAAGGTGGTTCTCCTGCGCGCGCGCAGTTGGACGGAGATGCTGACGCTGGGGTTGGTGCTCGGCGTCCTTGGCCAGCTTGGCGACCTCAGCGAGTCGGTGATGAAACGGACTTACGGCGTCAAGGAGTCGGGATGGATGTTTCCCGGCCACGGCGGCGTGCTCGATCGCATCGATAGCCTTCTTTTCCCCGTGTGCGTCGTGTACTACTATCTGACCATCTTCACCGGCACATTCTGAGGAGTATCGATGCTGCTAGGAATCGCAGCCGCGGTCGTGGTGCTCGGATTCCTGATCGTGGTGCATGAGTTCGGGCACTTCCTGATCGCGAAGCGATCCGGCGTGGGGGTGCTCAAGTTTTCGGTTGGCTTCGGCCCCAAGCTGTGGGGCCGCACGGTCAACGACACCGAATACGTGTTGAGCGCGATCCCGCTGGGAGGCTACGTCAAGATGGTTGGCGAAGACCCGGAGACGGACGCGACAGCGGACCCCCGCATCTCGTTCGCCCACCAGCCGCTGTGGAAGCGCGCGTCCATCGTCTTCGCCGGACCAGGCTTCAACGTGCTTTTCGCTTTCGTGGCCTTCAGCCTGGTCTTTTTCCTCTACGGGGCGCGCGTCCCCAGCGAGGCGGCGAAGGTCGGCGGAGTCATGGAGGGTATGCCGGCAGCCCGCGCGGGTATCCAGGTGGGGGACGTCGTCACCGCCGTGGACGGCCGGCCCATCGCGACCTGGGACGAACTCTTCGAGACCGTTCGCGCCAGCGGGGGCCGCGAAATTCAGGTGCAAGTGCGTCGCGGGGCCGAGACGCTGACCGTCCGCGTGACACCCGAAACCCAGGTCGAAAAGAACATCTTCGGCGAGGTGATCGGGTCGGCCTACAAGATCGGCGTCGAGCGCGGCTTCGACGAGACAGAAGTCGGCTTCCTGCAGGCGGTGGGCATGGGGGCCAGCCAAACCGCGTGGTGGGTCCAAACGCTGGCGGTGAGTGTGGTGAAGATCGTCCAGGGCAAGATTCCGGCGAAAGACATCGGCGGGCCGATTCTCATCGTGCAGGCGGCCGGCCAGCAGGCCCAGATCGGTCTCGAGTCGCTGCTGCACTTCATGGCTGTCATCAGCATCAACCTCGGCGTCTTGAATCTGCTGCCCATTCCCATCCTCGACGGGGGCCACCTCCTGTTCTTCTGCATCGAGGCGGTGCGGCGGCGCCCGCTCGACCTGCGCATCGCGAAATCGCCCAGCAAGTGGGGCTGGTGATCCTCATCGGCCTGATGGCGTTCGCCTTTTACAACGACATCGCTCGGGTCATCCGGGGATGATGGGGCGAGTCCGCATGTCTGGTGCGGACTGAACCGGCGCCGTGCGTGTCCTCGGCCTCGATACCGCGACCTGGACGGCCAGCGTGGGGCTCATCGACGGCGACACGGAGCTGGCGGAGCGGTCGCTGACCGTCACAGGTAGCCATGCCAGGACGTTGCTCCCGATGATCGAGGAGACACTGGCCGCCGCACGTCTCGGGTTGCGCGACCTCGAGTTGTTGGCCGTGTCGATCGGTCCGGGTTCATTCACCGGACTGCGGATCGGGCTGAGTGTGGCGAAGGGACTGGCCTGGGCGAGCGGGATTCCCCTGGTCGGCGTGCCCACGCTCGAGGCGCTCGCCCACGTCGCCGCGCCCCGTCCGGGACTTATCTGCCCGGTTTTGGATGCCCGCAAGCGCGAAGTGTACGGCGCGGCCTTTCGCTGGGTCGGTGGGGCGCTGGAATGCGTTGCGGAAGCTGACGTCCTCTCCCCGGAGCAGTTTGCGGCTCGACTCACTCCGCCCTGCACGCTCGTCGGTGACGGCGTCGATACGTACGCATCCGTTTGGCGGGCCTGCCTCGGAGAGGGTGCGGAGCTGGTTCCGTTTGCGCGCCTGTCGCCGCGCGGATCGGTCGTTGCCAGGCTCGGCACCGCCCGCTTCCGCCTCTGCGGACCCGCCAGTGTCGCCCAGGTGGAGCCGCTCTATATGCGGAAGTCCGAGGCTGAGCTGCGGCGCCAGTTCCCCTCTCCCGCATCACCCGCGGGAGCTCGACCGGCTCGACCGGGAGGCGATCGCGGCCACGGACCTCCGCGCGCCGGAAGTGAAGGAACGTAAGCAGGCCGAGTTCCTGAGCGGCGCCCGCCGCAGCGCTATCACCGGCACGAGTCGGTGCCGCAACGTGCGATTCACGAGGCCGCCCGCACGGCCGGGATCACCAAGCCAGTGGGTCCGCAAGCCGGGCAAGAAGACGCCTCCGGTGGGCTAACTGCCGGAGTGTGAAGCGATTGTCGAACAGAAGACAGAGGAACCCGAAGGATCTCGGCGCCCCGCGGGGAGTCCTCGGGCAAAGCGGAGCGCCTACGCGAACGCGGTCGTGAGCGGCGAGGCCGAGCGCTTCCGCGGCTTCCTCGACGAGCGCCGCCGCGCCGATCCACCGCTCGCCCCCTTTCCACTGGGAGATCGAGTTCCCCGAGCTGTTCGACCTGCCTCCCGCGCCGCCTGCCTGTGCGGGCGCGCCGCACGCAGACAGGGGCGCGGCGCAGGCAGGGCGAGAGAACCCGGGGTTCGACGCGATCGTGGGGAACCCGCCGTTCATGGGCGGGAGCAAGATCTCGTCAACGCTCGGTCAGGCATGCCTCGACTGGGTGCTGACGCTCCACGAAGAAGCCCACGGCAACGCCGACTTTGTGGCGCACTTCTACCGCCGGGCGTTCGACCTGATCCGGACCGGCGGCGCCTTCGGCCTCATCGCCACGAACACGATCGCCCAGGGCGACACGCGCGGGACCGGCCTGCGCTGGATCTGCAAGCACGGCGGCGAGGAGGTGAACACGAGCCCGACGCACGCGCACCACCGGTACGTGATCAACTTCGGCGAGCGGAGCGAGGAGGACTGCCGCCGGCGCTGGCCGGAGCTCATGGCGATGGTCGAGGCGAAGGTGAAGCCGGAACGGGCGAAGCCCTGGACAGGGCCCTGGTCGTGCCCGTGTTGGGAGCATCCGAGGCGGCCTTCTTCGAGGCGCAGTCATGATCGACGCCCTGCTGGATCTGCCGGCGCACCTGTGCGAGCGCTGAAAGGCCCAGAGCTTGGGGAAAATTCCCGCCGGGTCGGGTGATGACACCCAGCGGAAGGGCGGGTGCACTGCTCCCGCCCTCAAGACTGGAGCTGCGGCGCACGGGCGCCGCCATTCACCCGTGTTCAACGACTTTGCCGTGGCCGGCTCGTCAGGCGTAAAAAATTGACAGGGTGGGGGTGGTAGGCTAAACGTCGGCTACTCCTCCGCGGAGCCCAGCCTATGGAAAAACACGACGAAGACTTGATTCGCTCGCTCCTCGATCACGACCCGGAACTGAAGCGCTACTACGAGGAACACCTCGAACTGGAGCGCCAGTTGGAGCGCTTCCAGCACCGGCACTACCTGACCCCGGAAGAGGACATTGAGAAGAAGCGAATTCAAAAGCTGAAGCTGGCTGGTAAGGACCGGATCATGGAGATTCTCGGCCGCCACCGCCGGACGGGCGCGGGACCGCATGCATAGCACGCCGCTCCGGAGGGAGCGCGCCGCGCTCGGGATGCGTGTCGGGCAGGTGCGCGCGGTGGAGAGTCCCACGGGACTGCGAGTCTGACATGCGTCACACGATTTCGGTCCTCGTGGAGAACGAGTTCGGCGTGCTCTCGCGGGTAGCGGGTCTCTTTAGCGGCCGTGGCTTCAACATCGAGAGCTTGACGGTTGCGGAGACACTCGATCCGACCGTATCCCGGATCACCCTGGTGACACGCGGTGACGATCAGGTCTTGGTGCAGATTCAGAAGCAGCTCAACAAGCTGATCAACGTCATCAAGGTCTTGGATTTCACCGAGACGAGCCACGTCGAGCGGGAACTCGCCCTGATCAAAGTGACCGCGGACGAGAAGACCCGTTCACAGCTCATGCACATCGTCGACATTTTTCGCTGCAAGGTGATCGACGTCAGCCCGCGGTCGTACTTGCTCGAAGTGACGGGCGACGAGGACAAGATCACCGCCTTGCTGGAGCTTCTCCGCCCCCTCGGCATCATCGAGATCGCTCGCACGGGCAAGGTGGCCATGCATCGGGGGATGCAGCTCCTCAGCGCGCGGGAAGGCAAAGAGAAGGTGGCGTGAACCCCTTGGGGTTCAGTTTGCCGCTCGTCCGCTGATTCCTCTGGTCGTCTTCGAGATGGGCCGGGCCGGTTCCTTCGGACGGAGCGCCCGGGTAGCTTTGCCCGCCAGCCACATCTCCGAGTTTCCCATGGCCTGCAGCTCTTTGCCGAGCTGTTGCTGGTAGTCGGGCCTGCCGCACGCGGTGAGTACGCGCCGGGTTTCGACTCCGGTGGCCACGCGCCGGTAAAGCTCGTTGAACAGCGGCAGCACCGCGCGCTTGAACTTCGGCTTCCAATCCAGCGCCCCGCGCTGCGCGGTGGCGGAGCAGTTGGCGTACATCCAATCCATGCCGTTTTCACCCACGAGACGGATCAAGCTCTCCGTCAGCTCCTCGACTGTCTCGTTGAACGCCTCGCTGGGGCTGTGTCCATTCTTCCGCAACACGTCGTACTGCGCCTCCATGATGCCCGCGAGCGCCCCCATCAACACCCCGCGCTCCCCGGTCAAGTCGCTGTACACCTCCCGCTGAAAGGTCGTCGGGAAGAGGTATCCAGATCCGATGGCGATGCCCAGGGCAATACAGCGCTCCCGCGCCCGCCCGGTCGCATCCTGGTAGACGGCGAAGCTGGCGTTGATTCCCGCACCGGAGAGGAAGTTGCGGCGCACCGACGTTCCCGAGCCTTTGGGAGCAACCATGATCACGTCCACATTCTTGGGCGGAATCACTTTCGTCTGATCCTTGTAGACGATCGAGAACCCGTGCGAGAAATACAACGCATCGCCCGGATTGAGGCAGCGCTTGATGGTCGGCCAGATCGCCTTCTGAGCTGCATCGGAGACCAGCATCTCGATGATCGTTCCGCGCCGCGCGGCCTCTTCGATCTCGAACAGATCTTTGCCGGGTTTCCAGCCGTCCTTCCGCGCGCGCTCCCAGTCTCTCGCGAATTGCTTCGCCTGACCGACGATCACGTTGAAGCCGTTGTCCTTCATGTTCAGGGCCTGGGCAGGTCCCTGCACCCCGTATCCGATCACTGCGATCGTCTCGTCCTTGAGAACCTTGCGTGCCCTCGTCAGGGGAAACTCTTTCCGCATGACGACCTCTTCTTTTACGCCGCCGAAATCGATCAGTGCCACGTCACTCGCCCTCCTTAACCATACCTGTGAAATCCCGCTCTTTCCCGGGTCGGAAATCGACCCGGCGTCGCCCGCGCCCATCGCCCCTCACCGGGTACCGCACACGCGCGGCGTCGTCCGCAGCCCCGCCGCCCACTCGGTGTTCGATCGTCGCAGTTTGGCGATTCCCGTCTCAGATGGCAAGCGGGGGCGTCCAGCCGCAGCAATCCAGCAAGCGCGGTCAGGCCAAAGACCGGATCGGCCGGCCTCGTGCCTGCCCACTTCTGATCAACCCCCGCTTGCGTCATGGCGCGCCTCGCACTACGTGTGCAGGCTATGAACCCATATCGGAGCCGAACGACAACCCAAGGGCGGAACATGGCCGGTGCGCGGGCGCTTTGGCGGGCCACCGGAATGACCGATGCCGATTTCGAGAAACCGATCATCGCGATCGCCAACAGCTTCACGCAGTTCGTGCCGGGGCACGTGCACCTGCATGACGTAGGGCAGCGGGTCAAGCAGGTAATCGACGCCGCTGGCGGCTACGGCGTGGAGTTCAATACGATCGCGATCGACGACGGCATCGCCATGGGGCACGGGGGCATGCTGTACTCGCTGCCGAGCCGCGACCTGATCGCGGACAGCGTCGAGTACATGGTCGAGGGGCACGTCGCTGACGCGCTGCTGTGCATCTCGAACTGCGACAAGATTACCCCCGGCATGCTCATGGCGACGATGCGGCTCAATCTCCCGACGGTCTTCGTCTCCGGAGGACCAATGGAAGCGGGCACCTCGGTTGGCACACACGACGCCGAGGGCAGACCGCTCCCAAAGATTGATCTCATCGATGCGATGGTCGCGGCCGGCGACAGCCGCGTCGCGGAGGACGTGCTGCTCGAGACCGAGCGTTCCGCCTGCCCGACGTGCGGATCGTGCTCGGGCATGTTTACCGCCAACAGCATGAACTGCCTCAACGAGGCGCTCGGCCTCGCGCTACCCGGCAACGGCACCCTATTGGCGACACACGCGGCCCGCTGGCAACTGTTCGAAGAGGCCGCCCGGCTGATCGTGGCCCTCGCGCGGCGCTACTACGTCGAGAACGACCAGCGCGTCCTGCCCCGCAGCATCGCGAGCTTCGAGGCCTTCGAAAACGCCATGACGCTCGACATCGCCATGGGCGGCTCGACCAACACCGTGCTGCACTTGCTTGCCATCGCGCACGAGGCGGGCGTGCCGTTCACGATGCGCGACATCGATCGGCTGTCGCGCCGGGTGCCCAACATCTGCAAGGTGGCGCCCTCGTCGACCTACCACGTCGAGGACGTCAACCGCGCCGGCGGCATCTTCACGATCCTCGGAGCGCTCGATCGCGCCGGCCTCATCCACCGAGACGTCGGCACGGTGCACGCGGCGACGCTCGGGGAGGCCATCGATGCCAACGATATTCGGCGCCCGACGGCCACGGCGGCGGCGCGGCAGCGGGCGCTGGCAGCCCCGGGCGGCGTGCGCACCACCGTGGCCTTCTCGCAGAACAAGTACTACGCGGCGCCCGACACCGACAGCGTCGGCGGCTGCGTCCGTGAGGTCGCGCACGCGTACAGCCAGGACGGTGGGCTCGCGGTCCTGTACGGCAACCTCGCACCCGAGGGTTGCATCGTCAAGACCGCGGGTGTCGACGAAGCGATCTGGCGGTTCGAAGGGCCGGCCCGCATCTTTCACTCCCAGGAGGAAACTTGCCGCGCCATCCTCGGCGACCAGATCCGGCCCGGCGATGTGGTCGTGATTCGCTACGAAGGGCCGAAAGGAGGGCCCGGGATGCAGGAGATGCTGTATCCGACTTCGTACCTCAAAGCGCGCAACCTCGGCAAGGTTTGCGCGCTGATCACCGACGGGCGATTCAGCGGGGGGACCTCGGGCCTGAGCATCGGGCATGTGTCGCCGGAGGCGGCCGCGGGCGGACCCATCGCGCTGGTCGAGGAGGGCGACCGCATCCGGATCGACATCGACAAGCGGCAGATCGAGTTGCTCGTTGAGCCGGACGTGCTCAAGGCACGGCGGCGGCACATGCTGGACCGTGGCGCAGAGGCGTGGAAACCGGTGGGGCGCGATCGCAAGGTGTCCCCCGCCCTCGAGGCCTACGCCCTGTTGACGACCAGCGCTGCGCGCGGAGCCGTCCGAGACCTCGACCAGGTCCGCGGCGCCTCGAGCCCTCGCTGATTTCCTCAGAGTTCGATTATACTGCCGTCCGCTTTGAAGGAGACCCCGACACCCCCTGCGACGGCAGCGCGTTCAGCCGGCCTGCCGATCGCCCGCGAGGGATACGCGCTCATCGCGGCCGCTCTCGCGCTGGCGGTTGCGCTGTGGTGGTTGGGCGGAGTTGTCGGCGCTGTTTTGGGCGCAGTCCTGCTTGCGTTCGTGCTCAGTTTCTTTCGCGACCCCGAACGGCGCATCCCGACCGACCCCGGTCTCATCGTGTCGCCCGCGGACGGGCGGGTCGTGAAAGCAGCGACAGTCGATGACGAGCGCTTTCTGAATCGGCGCGCCCACCAAGTGAGCATTTTCATGTCCCCGTTCGACGTCCACGTCAATCGCAACCCGATCGGTGGCCGCGTCGTGGAGGTACGCTACCACCGCGGGCGCAACTTCCGGGCCTTCGCCGACAAGGCCTCGCTCGACAACGAGCAGAACGCCATCCTGGTGGAGGACGAGGGGGGCCGGCGGGTGGCGTTCGTGCAGATCGCGGGGTTTCTCGCCCGGCGCATCGTCTGCTATTTGAGGCCCGGCATGGTGGTCCAACGCGGCGCCCGCTGCGGCCTGATCATGTTCGGGTCGCGCGTTGATGTCTTCTTGCCCGCCGAGGCGCGGCTCCGGGTCCGCGAGGGCGCGTCCGCCCGGGCGGGCGAGACGGTGATCGCGGAATGGACCAGCTGAAGCGGCCCGTACGGGTCATTCCCGGCCGGCCGTTCGTGCCCGTGCCGCTCCGCAAGGGCGTGTACGTTCTCCCCAACCTGATCACGACCGCCGGCCTCTTCGCGGGTTTTTACTCCATCATCGCCAGTCTCCGAGGGGAGTTTCTCATCGCCGCCATCGCGATCATGGCGGCGAATGTCTTCGATGTCCTCGATGGTCGGATCGCCCGCGTCACCCGGTCGACCTCGCACTTCGGGATCGAGTACGACTCCCTCTGCGACCTGGTGGCATTCGGCGTCGCGCCGGCGGTCCTGGTCTATCGTTGGGCGCTCGAACCGTGGGGCACATGGGGCTGGCTGGCGGCGTCGCTTTACGTGACCTGCGGCGCGCTGCGGCTGGCGCGCTTCAACGTGCAGTACGACAACGTCGAGAAACGGCATTTCACCGGTCTGCCGATTCCGGCGGCGGCCGAGATGGTCGCTTCGACCGTGCTGCTCTACTACTACTTCGGCGGCGAAGGGGCGACGTACCGCCACTCCATCGTCTTGCTCATGGTGTATGCGCTTGCCGGCCTGATGGTGAGCGGCCTCCGGTACTTCAGCTTCAAGGAGATCCACATTCATCGGCGCCAGCCCTTTTGGGTGCTGGTGGCGATCATCCTGCTCCTCAAGCTGTTCATTGCCGAGCCGCAATTGTGCCTGTTTACCGGCTTCTTTCTCTATGTCGTCTCGGGGCCGGCGCGATCGGTGTGGGTACGCGGCCGGTGGCTGCTGCGGCGCCGCTGGTTGGGGCCGCGGCAGGCAGCTTGACAGCCCGATGGAACTCTTCTACCCTGCAGCGGTAATGAGACAGACCAGGCGGCCAGCCGAGTTGCTCCTATCGCGACCGCGACGACTATCGCGCCCGCTCGGTGCGTCTGGGGTAGTGTAAGCGCTGATACGACGACGCCACGGGCGGGGAAACCGTCCGTGGTTGCGCCGGAACCGATTGTCGAAAGCCACGGGCGGGAAGCTCGTGGCTTTTTTATTAGTGTCCGGGCAAGAAGACGCTCGGATGGCTGGCATCCGGTCCCCACGATGGCCAGCGGAAGATCGGTTCGAGAGGGGAAAGGACGATGACGACGAAGAGTTTGGTACAGATCTTTGACACGACGCTGCGGGACGGAGAGCAATCGCCCGGGGCGACGATGAACGTGGAGGAGAAGGTCGTGATTGCGCGGCAGCTCGAGAAGCTCGGTGTCGACGTCATCGAGGCGGGCTTTGCCGCGTCGTCCGAGGGCGATGCCGATGCAGTGGCCCGCGTCGCCGAGGCCGTGCGGCGGCCGATTGTCCTCAGCCTGGCGCGGACGCGGCAGAGCGATGTCGAGCGCGCGATTCGCGCTGTCGCGCGCGCGGCGCGCCCCGGCATCCACATCTTCATCGCCACCTCCGAGTTGCATATGCGGCGCAAACTGATGATGAGCCATCAGGAGGTGATCGATGCGGCCTGCCGGGCGGTGGAGTTCGCTCGCCAGCACCTCGACTACGTCGAGTTCTCAGCTGAGGACGCGTCGCGCAGCGATCCCGACTACCTGTTGCAAGTCTTCGGGGAGGTCATCAAGGCCGGCGCGTGCACCCTGAACGTTCCCGACACCACCGGCTACGCCCTGCCGGAGGAGTTCGGCGGGTTGATTCGGCATCTCATCACTCACACGCCGGGAGGTGAACGGGTTCGTTGGAGCGCGCATTGCCACAACGACCTCGGACTGGCGGTGGCCAACTCCCTCGCCGCGGTGCGCAACGGCGCGCGGCAGGTGGAGTGCACGATCAATGGCATCGGGGAGCGGGCCGGCAACACCTCGATGGAGGAGGTGGTGATGGCGATCAAGACGCGCGGCGACCTGTTTCCCGACGTGGAGGTCAACATCGCGACCGAGCAGATCTACCCGACCAGCCGGCTGCTTTCGCAGATCACCGGCATCCCGATTCCGATCAACAAGCCGATCGTGGGCGACAACGCCTTTGCGCACGAGGCCGGCATCCATCAGGACGGCGTGCTCAAGGATACGGCGACGTACGAGATCATGCGGCCCGAATCGGTTGGGCTGCCGAGCAATAAACTGGTCCTCGGCAAGCACTCCGGGCGCCACGCCTTCGCCGAGCGGCTGAAGGCCTTGGCAATCGATTTGACCGATGTGGACATGAACCACGCCTTCGCCCGGTTCAAAGCCTTGGCGGATCGGAAGAAGCACATCTACGACGAGGACCTGATCGCGCTGGTGGCCGAGGAGAGCCTGCGCGGACCGGAGCGTTACGAGTTGCTGTACTTGAACGTGACCTCGTCGAGTATGGCCGTGCCGCACGCCACCGTGAAGATGCGCATCGACGGCGAGGAGCGCATGGATCACGGCACCGGCGACGGCATGGTCGACGCGTGTTATAAGGTCATCTCTCGCTTGGTGGGCGAGCACCCGAAGCTGGAACGCTATCTCGTCAACGCCATCACGGGCGGGACGGAAGCGCAGGGCGAGGTGTTGTGTATGATCCGGGACGGCGATGACACCGCGACCGGCCAAGGGGTGCACACGGACATCATCATGGCCAGCGCGCTCGCGTACATCAATGCGCTCAACAAGTTGGAGAACCGCCGGCATCACTACCTGCGCGTGCGCGGGGAAGAAGGCCCTTGACGGGCAGGGGCATTGGCGAGGTTGCTGAAGAAGGGCAGCATGGCCACCAAGAAAGCGACGATTGCGATGTTCCCCGGCGACGGCATCGGCCCCGAAGTCACGCGCGAGGCCCAGGCAGTGGTCGAGATCTGTGCGGCGCGCTTCGACGTGGCGATCGAATGGGTCGAGGGCTGCATCGGCGGCGCCGCGATCGACCGCGAGGGGGTGGCCTTGCCGGCCGCCAGCCTGCGCGCGGCGCAGGACAGCGATGCGGTGTTGCTCGGGGCGGTGGGCGGCCCCAAATGGGACAATCCCCAAAGCGACGTCCGACCGGAGCAGGCGTTGCTCGGCCTGCGTCGCGAGCTCCAACTGTTCGGCAACCTGCGGCCGATCCGCGTCCACAGGAGCCTGGCGGCGGCCGCGCCGCTCAAGGCGGCCGTGCTCGATGGTGTGGACGTGATGTTCGTGCGCGAGCTGACCGGCGGCGTGTACTTTGGCCAACCGAGTGAGCGCCGCGTGGGCGCAGCCGGCCGAGAGGCGGTGGATACGACGACCTATTCGGAAGCGGAAATCGCCCGCGTCGTACGCCTCGCCTTCTCGCTGGCCCAGCGCCGGCGCAAGCGGGTGACCTCGGTGGATAAAGCCAACATCCTTGCCACCTCGCGGTTGTGGCGCGAGGTGACGCACGAGGTGGCGCGCGAATTTCCAGACGTCGTCTGCGAGGACGTGTTGGTGGACGCGATGGCCATGCACCTGTTGCGGCGCCCCCGTGACTTCGACGTCGTGGTCACGGAAAACATGTTCGGTGACATCCTGACCGACGAGGCGTCGGTGTTGACCGGTTCGCTGGGCATGCTGCCGTCCGCCTCGCTCGGTGACCGCGTCAATCGCCTCGGCCAGCGGTTGGGCCTGTACGAGCCCGTTCACGGCAGCGCACCGGATATCGCCGGGCGGGACCTCGCGAACCCGCTCGGGGCGATTCTCTCCGCGGCGATGCTGCTGCAGCACTCCCTCGGCGTGCCGGCAGCAGCGGCGGTCGAGGCCGCAGTGAGCCGCGTGCTCGAGGCGGGGTGGCGGACGGCGGAGATCCAACAGGATGGCTGTCACCTGGTTGGCTGCCGCGAGATGGGCGCGGCGGTGCGCCGCGAGCTCGAGCGGCTATGAACGACGGGTACGTCGTCGCGGTGCTCGGCGCGGCCGGAATCGTCGGGCGCGCACTTGCGCGCACGCTGCGCGAGCGCCAGTTTCCGATTCGGGAGTGCCGATTGTTCGACAGCGCCGACCGCCTCGGCGATGCTGCGGACCAGGAGTGGGAGACCCGGCTGCTCCCGTTCGATCGCATCGATCTGAGCGGCGTCGACCTCGCGTTCATGTGCGCCACCGAAGCTGTCAGTGTGGAATGGGCCCCGCGGGCGGTGGCGTCGGGGGCGATCGTGATTGACCTGACGCAGGCGTTTGCGGACCAGCCTGATGTGCCGATCGTCGTCCCGGAGATCAATGCCGGCGCGGTCGCCGAGTGCCGCGCGCGCGGCGTGCTGACCAGTCCGGTAGCGGGCGCGACTGCGCTCTCGGTCGTACTGAAGCCGCTGGCCGATGCCGCGCAACTGAAGCGCGTCGTGGCGGCCTGCTACGATTCGGTGTCGAGCGCGGGCGACGCCGCCATCGAGGAACTCGCGCAGCAGTGCCGCGAGTTGCTGAACGGCCGTCCGGCGGACGCGGCAATCCTTCCCCAGCGCATCGCTTTCAACGTGATCCCGCAGGTTGGGGCGTTCCTCGCTGCCGGGAAGTCGCGCGGCGAATGGCAGATCGAATCGCAGACCCGCCGCATCCTCGATTTGCAGGACCTCCCCATTACCGTCACCAGCGCGTGGGTCCCGGCTTTCTTCGGGCAAGGATATGCTCTCAACGTGGAGACCGAGCAGCCGTTGGATGC
>JBBITY010000002.1:29840-34266 GCA_037440565.1 Desulfurellales bacterium | reverse complement strand
CCGACGTGGACGCCGAGCCTTACGCGCACGCCGAGCAACACGCCGTTGCCCCCCACGGCCACGGCGACCGCGACCGGCAGTCGGACCCCAACCGAGAGCCGCACGCCAAGCGGCACGCGGACCGATACACCGACGCGCACACCGTCGTGGACTTTCACGCCAACCTGGACGCCGACGCCGACGCCGACGCCCAGTCCGAGCCGCACGGTCACGCCGACTCGAACCCCTACGCCGACGTTCACCCCGCCCTTTACGGGAACGGCCACGCATACGCCGTTGCCGTCGAATACTCCGACCGTGACGCGCACGCGCACCGTGACAGCCACCCCGCCGGCGACCCGCACCTCGAGCGGGACGCCAACGGTGACCTCCACGAAGACCAAGACCCCGCTGGAAACTGGCGCGCGGGCGAGCTTCTTCGAGCCTATGGATCCCGACGGCTGTCCGTTCTGCTGCGAGTTCTCGTGTCGGTTGACCCCGACGCCTACTCCGTTCTTCGATGCGGCGGGTCGGCGCATCTTTGAGCGGCCACCGGGGCCGTTTCTCCTCGTCATTGAAGGGAGCAGGGGGAGTTCAAACCGCCCGCCTGGCACGACGCTGATCACGGCCCCCGGCCAGCGCCCGGACGTTCAGCTCTTGGCGAGCAACGATTGGGGCAATGGCAGCGAAGTGGTATGCGATTCTGGTCCTCCGCCCACGCCGGTTGGCGGCGTGCCGGGTATCGATCCCCCTGAATTTTTCGGCCCCGGCGACGCCGTCACGTCGGCCCTCAGGGATATCTCTTGCCGAATGTCGCTCCAGGAGACGTCGGGCGTTGCGTGTACGCGGGACCGGTCAGGCCTTTTCAGTTACCTGGGCCAGGGATCGCTCAAGCAATTCTGCCTGACCGTTTCCCAATCGATTGCCCTGCCACCGGGTGACACACTATTGGCGGTCCAACTGCTCGACGACGTCGGAAATGTGGGACCCCGCAAGGAGATCATCATCCGCATCACCCAGTGAAGTGGCCGGAGATTTTTGCGGACATTGTGTGAGCCGTCTGGTATCTTGAAGTTGCTAATGAGGCGCGCGTGAAGAGGGGAGAAGCGGCGTGTCAGATCTTGTGCCTTTGCGCTTGACAGCCCGGATTGAAATTGCGATAAAGCCATCGCGTTTGAGGGGAATCGCTCGGTCCCTTGTGCGTAAGGTGCAGTTACCGAAAGGAGGCGTGCAATGCGAGTGCAGAAGCGAAAGGCATGGCTGACTGGCCTGGCGGCGGTGCTGGCGGCCATCGCGCTCACAGGAGGTCAGGCCGGAGCCGATGTCGCATCCGACAAGGCCGGCTCGGTGATCATCTTTCCGAAGGTGATCGCGGATGGGACGCGGGACACGCTGATCTCGTTGACGAACACGTGGAACAGCACGGCTTTCGTACACTGCGAGTACCGGCAAGGGTTGGGGACGTGCCTGCTCAATGGTGCTCCCTGCTCCACCGATACCGATTGTATCGGTCAGGGGTTCTGCCAGGGGCCGCTTCCGAGATGCCTCAGCAATGGCCGCCGATGCCGCACCGTCGATGATTGCCCTTCGGGCGACATTTGCGGGGGCGTCGACGACCTCCGCTGCCGCACGGCGAACTTCGACCTGGTGCTGACGCGGCAGCAGCCGACGATCTGGCGCGTGTCGACGGGGCGGGTGCTCGACCTCACCGCGGACCCGGATGGCTCGTGCGACCCCGATCCTGACGGGTCGCTCCAGCAGGTGTGTCCGGGGTTCTTTTTCTCCTTGTGCGATCCCGAGAATCCCGATCCGGATACGTGCGACCCACTGAACCCGAGCGGGCGCGTGCTGCCGCCACCGGGGTCCCCAAGCTTCCAGGGCGAGCTGCGGTGCTTCCAGTTCGCCCAGGACATGGAGGGGATGAATCCCCAGGATGCGATCAAGGGCGAAGCGATCATCGAAACCCTCGATTCCCCACAAATCAGCAAGTACAACTCGATCAACATTGAGGGTGGGACTGATTCGGGCGACTTGGTCCTTAAGTTGAATAACGTCGAGTACAACGCCTGTCCGACCGAACTGGAGTTCACGAATCACGCGGTCGGTGCCGGTGATCCTGTTGTGAACAGCCTCCTGCCTGCCGCGGACTGCGCTGTCACGGGTTGTCCCGTGCGGACCGAGATCACAGTGGTCCCCTGCTCGTCAGACTACGAGCATGAGGAGGGAGTTCCCGAGACCGCCGCCCTCAATTTTGAATTCTTCGATGAGTTCGAGGCCCTCAGAGCGTCGCGCGGTGTGGAATTGCAGTGCTGGGCAAATCTGGATTTGGACGATTTGACCGATTTTGCGCCCAACGGAACAACCTACTTGAAGACCCGTGTCACCTCGCAAGGCACTGGGCGGTGTCGTGCGGGTTCGGACCCGAGCTGCACGGGCCCGAACGGTTCGTGCAAGGGCAACGTGTGCGCGAGTGATGCGGACTGTGGTGCCGGCGGAGCGTGCGGACCGGTCTCCGGCATTCTCGCCGTGGTCGAGGAATTCTTCCAGACGGACGCCTCGGAAGAGGGGTCGGCTCCTGAGGGCAGTGCGGCTGCCAACGTGTACATGGTGGGGACGCGGCAGGGGCGCTGTCGGGACACGCTCGCTACGTGCACCTCGGATTCGACGTGTACGGGCAAGTGCCGCGACGACGGAAGTGCTTGTACGAGCGACGCCGGGTGCGGCGGTTCCATTTGCGACGGCTGCCTATTCGACGAGATCATCTTGAATGATGTCTCGACTGACTGATGGGAATTCAGCACACGGGCACTCCCGACTGAGGAAAGGAGAAAGTCAATGTTGACGATCAAGCGAGTTGGGTTGGCGGGAGGCGCCGCCGCGCTGTCCGTGCTCCTGGCATCGCCGCAAGCGCAGGCGGCGACCGTCGCGGATATCGGGGCGGCGATTGTGGTTTGGCCGAAGATCGTGGCGGAGACGGGCGTGAGCGACACGACGATCCAGCTCATGAACCTCGATCGCACCTCCCAAACTGCGGCGCACTGCTTTTACGTCAATGCGAACAGCCACTGCACTAACAGCGGGGATGTGTGCACAAGCTCACTGGACTGCGTTGACGGCGAATTCCGGGGAGCGTGCATACCGGGCTGGGTGGAGACGAACTTCGACATCATCCTGACTCCGAATCAGCCGCTGGCGTGGAATGCGCTGGACGGATTGGGTGGGAGTGACATCCCGTGTCCGGGGACCTTCGGCAGCAGGTGTTCTGGAAATCAGGGGACGCGGGTGCCTCCGATCACGGAGTCGCCTTTTATCGGCGAATTGAAGTGCATCCAAGTCGACCGAATCACTCGGCTTCCGGCGGAGTGTGGCGGCGGCGGGCAGGCCGCATGTGAGAACGATCTGGCAGGCAGCGCGACGATCACTCACATTTCTGACGGGCAGGTGGACCCCAAGACGTACAATGCGGTCGGCCTCCGTACGGCTGGTGCGAACGACGGGGATGGGGCGTTGAACCTCGGTGACCCCGATGGCACTGGTCCAGAAATTGCGGAGTATGAGCCATGTGCGGAAGTGCTGATCCTGAACCACTTGTTTGACGGGGCGGAGGATCCGATCTCCGAGTCGTACAGTGCGTCGAGCGAGTTGACGCTAGTCCCATGCACGGAAGACTTCGTCAGCCAGAGTACCCCTCCGGTGACAGCCCAGTTCTTGGTGTACAACGAGTTTGAGCAGCGCTTTTCCACCAGCCGTACCGTGCGGTGCTTGCTCGACAGCAAGCTATCGCGAATCGATACGTCGCAGCCCGATCGCTCGATTTTCAATGCCAGCGTGGCTGGAACGGTAGCGGGACAAACCCGCATCCGTGGGGTTGGAGGCGGACTACTGGGCGCGGCACTAGTGTCGTTCTGCACGACGTCGGACTGTGATTCGCTCAAGGCCGGTGCAGCGTACAACCTCAATGGGTTCGCCGATCGGAGCGAGGGCGACGTCATTCGCATCCCGTGAGCGCTGCTGCTCCCGGCACATCGGGCATGATGTTACAATGGATTTTGGAGCGCGTCCGAAAGGAGGGCAACTCATGAGGACGGTGAAAGGGCTGCGGGCCGGTCTGGCTCTGGCGGCCGTGATGAGTGTGACCGTTCTTAGCAGCGCAGGGAGTGCGCAGGACGAACGCCGCTTCACGACCGAACGGCCAGGCTCGATTCTGATCTTCCCGAAGGTCATCAACACAGCGAACCGGAGCACCGTGATCCAGATCACGAATACGTCGAACATGCTCCGCCGCGCGCACTGCTTTTACATCAACGGGGCCACCATCAACGGCTTTCAGCTCTGGCAAATTACGGATTTCGAGTTAGCCCTCACGCGGCAGCACCCGACGCACTGGTCGACCGAGGACGGCCGCCCGTTCGATCCCAGCGACGACCAGGCAGGGATCGACCCGGGT
>JBBITY010000002.1:29464-29749 GCA_037440565.1 Desulfurellales bacterium | reverse complement strand
CCCCCCCACCCTGATGGCGGCAATTCGCTCAAGGGTGAAGCCACCATCGCGACGACGGATGACGCTGGCGTCGTGATCGCTGTGAGCAAGTACAACGCCATTGCGATCCAGGCCATGCCGAACAACCCCGGTGGTGGAACGACTGGGCCCAATAGCGATAACGTGCTCAAACTCGACAATGTCGAGTACGCAGCATGTCCAGCCGGGGCACACCTCAATTTTACGGCAGAGGGTGCGCAGGACGACATCGTCAATGACCTGGGCAACGGTCCTTCGGTCGTCAGT
>JBBITY010000002.1:26171-29445 GCA_037440565.1 Desulfurellales bacterium | reverse complement strand
ACGCTCGCGTTCCTCCCCTGCGACCTGGACTTCGAAAACCTGATTTCTGGCCGGGCGGTTCTCGCGTTCCAGAGTTTCAACGAAATGGAAGAATCGGGCGGATCGGGCTCGTTTACGGTCGACTGTTGGCGCGAGATCAATCTCGGGGCGACAGAGATGGGACCTCTCACCGAGGCCCGTCTGGGGTCGACGTACGGTTACATGCGCCTGGTAACGGACAACGTCGGCGCGGTGGGCGTGGCGAACGTGCTCCGCGTGGGGCAAAACGGCGCGGTGTCGACGGCGGCGACGAACCTGCACTTCTTCGGGAACAATCCGGATGACAACCTGGATTCGCCCCCTTCCGAGATTCGGCTGCCCCAGTAGCTCCAGGAGGACGCAATGTATGAGGACAACTTCGAGCGTCCAGGCGTGGAAAGGAGTCGGGAGATGCGTACACTGAAGGCCAAGATGCGGGGGGTGGTACTCCCAGTCGTGGCGGGGGCCTTTGCGGGGTTCGCCTCGCTTGCCTTGGCTGGGCAAGCGGGAGCGCAAGTCATGGCCTCGGATGAGACGGCCGGATACGTCGTATTCCCGAAGATCGTTGTCGCAGATTCCGGCGCTGTTGGCGGCTTTGCAATCGATACGCTCATCCAACTAACCAACACGAACGATGCCGACGACACGACCGTCCACTGCTGGTACGTCAACGCCAATGGCCATTGCAGCAACGATCCGGAGACGGTGTGCACGCCGGAGAACTTCCGCACCGTGTGCCCCCCCGGCGGGCTCTGCCTGCAGGGCTGGTCGCCCGCGAACTTCGAGATCACGCTGACGCGCGAACAACCGGCGGCGTGGTCAGCCAGAAACGGCTTGAGTGTTGATTTTCCGCCTGGTGGGGTGATCCCTAACTCCGCAGTCAACGAGGTTCCGTTCATCGGCGAGTTGAAGTGCGTGCAAGTGGAGGGGCCCGGCGCAGATAGTCCGCCGGACGATCGGAATGACCTGAAAGGCGAGGCGACAATTATTCGCGTCCAAGATCCCACTGCACCGCTGCCGCCTCGCATGGATGCGGCCGCGTACAACGCGGTCGGGTTCCAGGCCGTGGAAGGTACGTCGGGGTCGAGCGACGACGGCGCCCCACTGTGCCTCGGCGGGCTCCCAGACGGTGCGCCGGCTGGGACTGAGTGCGCGATGGAGTATGCGCCGTGTCCAAACGTGCTGATTCTGGACCACTTCTTCGATGGCGCAGAACCTCCTTTCGGGGGAGTGGTGCGAACGGAACTGACCCTTGTGCCCTGCAGCGAGGTGTTGGCTGAAGGGGGGACGAACGGCGTCGTGCGCGGGCCGGTGGTGACAGCGCAAATGCTCGTTTACAACGAGTTCGAGCAGCGCTTCTCAACGAGCACTCGAGTGGAGTGCTACCGAAACAGCCGCCTGGCAGACATCGACACGGCACCGGGTCCCAGCGACGATGCGTACTCGCTGTTCGCTGCGGGTGTGCAGGGGACCGTGACCGGCCAAACGCGCATACGCGGGGTGGTCGGGCCAGCGAACGGTGTGGGATATGGGCTGATCGGCGTGGCGCAGGAGTTTTACAGCGAGAGCGTGAGGGCCCCTGCCGATGCTGCGGCTGCATTCAACCTGCATGCGGATATCGGCTTCCGGAGCGAGGGCGACGCGGTCTACGAAGTGAACACATTCGAAACGCCGAGCCCGTAACGACGTCGATATGTAGCGGCTGATATGCGGAAAGGGCCGGGGTGCTCATCACTCCGGCCCCTTTTTTTTTCTCGGGGAATCGGTAAAGGAGATGCTGGTTGCTGGACAGAGGAAGGGATGGCTGCAAAGCGCATTCTGGTGGTTGAGGATAACCTCGATAACCGTCGCATTCTGGTGTACCGCCTCCGGCGAATCGGCGAGTTCGAGATCATTGAGGCCAGTAATGGCGAAGAGGCGTTGCAGATCGTGCAGACACCACCCGCTCCTGATCTGATTTTCATGGATCTGAAGATGCCGGTGATGGACGGCTGGGAGGCGACAAAGCGCATCCGGGCTCTTGATGCGGGACGCACGATTCCCATCATCGCGCTCACGGCGCAAGCCATGGCCGGTGACGAGCAGAAAGCACTGGCTGCTGGCTGCGACGACTACTTGGCCAAACCGATCGTCGACCTCAACGTGGTGCGCACGAAGATGGAGCGGCTGCTCAACCGGTAGTGTTGCCGCGAAGCGAACCGCGACCGATTGGAGCTGAGAGACACCAAGGCAGGCGGCGGCCGGATGCAAGAAACGGTGGGCTTTGCCCATCCCTACCCCCAGAGGGGCGCGCCTAAGTATGCTGAGCCGGAGACTCGGACTCGAGCGGTGGCTCTGGCCAGTGTCACTTACTTTGGTCGTCGCTATTTGCCGAGCAACGGCCGCCGGTGCGCTTGCTGGGGAACGGTGCGACGCCCGTTCGCGTGAGCAACGGATCGCGGAGATCATCGGGGCGGTTTTTGGACGGGCAGCGGATTGCCCGGTCGACACCAACGGCGATGGTTTCGTGAATGCGGCGGACGTGGTCCGTGGCGTTGTGGCAGAACCGCCGCGTTCGCCAACGCCGGACAGCACTGCCACGGCTGTGCCGACAGAGATGCCCACACGGACGGCGGCGGCTGCTTCAACAGCAACGCCGAGCGCAACAGCGGCGGAATCCGCGATTCCGTTTCGGACGCCGAGTCCGCGATCCGAGACACCAGGGCCATCGATGTCTCCCACACGCTTGATGGCCCCAACGCCCACTCGGACACATACCTCGGAGCCCGCCCCAAGTTTCACGCCAACCGCTTCGGTCAGTCCCTCCGCGAGGTCCTCAACAGCAACGTCTGTCCCCCCGACCGAGACCGCGTCCGCCACGCCGACCGCCACGGCCACAGGGGCGCCCGTGGAAACGGCCACGACAACGGCAACCGGAATGGCTACCGCAGAGGCGACAGGAACACCGACGCGAACGCCGTTTCCCTCGCGCACCCTGACCCGAACGCGGACGGCGACGGTTACGCAAACGGCCAGACAAACAGTAGCCGCTAGCCCCACGCAAACCGCATCGAGCACGGAAACAGCGACATACGTGCCGGAGGCAAGCCCAAGTGCGACTTCGACAGTTCAGAGCGCCCTCAGCCCATCGCCAAGCGTGACCCCGGTGATGACCAGCACGCCATCTGCGACTGCCAGCTCGCAGGGCACCGTGACGGCGACGGGTTCGCGAACGCAGTCGAACACGCCCGATGAAAGCCGAACGCCCTCCCCCAGG
>JBBITY010000002.1:1662-26103 GCA_037440565.1 Desulfurellales bacterium | reverse complement strand
GCGCACTGCAACCCGAACACGTCCGCCCACAGTGACTCGGACGACCACGCGCACGCGGACCGCTACGCGAACACCCACGCCGAGCCGAACCGCAACGGTGCAGAAAACATCCACCGCGTCTCGCACGCCGACCGGTGGGGCCAGCTCAACGCCAAGTGTGACGCGCACGCTTTCCGCCAGCCGTACGGCTACGGCCTCGCACACGCGGACCCCGACGCGAACCACAACGGCTACGCGCACGGTCACGCCCACAGCGACCGATACCGCTCCCCCGCCCACCTCAACATCGAGTCGGACGGCGACATCCACCCCTACCGTCACGCCGACCGTCACACCGCGACCGACGGAAACTCATTCGCCGCTGCCCGCGTCGGCAACCAGCACCCGGACCGCTAGCACGACCCCGACCGCGACGGCCACGCGAACCGTTACGGAATCCCGCACCGCCACGAACACTCCAACGACCAAGCCGACGAAGACTTCGACGCCTAGTGCCACGCCCACGCGCACGCGGACCGCCACGCGGACACCCACGCCGAGCCGAACGCCGACGTCGACTCCGTCAGTGACGCGCACTCCTCAGACGATCGGACCGCAAATTACCTACTTCGGGATCGCCAATGCGTTTGGGATCGTGGTGACGCCAATCTCGGCCGAGGACGGCACACCCATCTTCCGCCGCACTCTGCCGCAGGGGTTCTTTATCGTGCTCGAGGCCCGACCGGGCCCCAGCGGCAAGCCGGTTGCGACCTCCACGTTCAATTGGAGCCCTTCCGACCCGACCGTCCTGCCTGACCTCCAGATGGTGGTGTCCCGCCCACTCGGGAATGGCAGTACGGCGGTATGCGATCGAGGGGAAACCCCGGACTTCATCGGCGGCGTGCCGGCCGTGGATCCGCCTCTTTTCGGAGGCTCCCAATTCGCCGCCAACGCGGTCAATGACCTGACTTGTCGTTTCGATGCCCGCCGGGCGTCGACCGACGCGTGTACGAAGAACCGCTTTCAAGAAGAGCGTTTTGTCAACCTCGCTTCGACGGTGCAGTTCTGCACGTCCGTCGGAGTCGGCATAGAGATGGCTTTTCCTCCCGGCGACACCAGGGTTACCGCACGCGTCCGCGACAGTCTCGGACAGCCGGGCTTGCCGGCAAGTATTATTGTTCGTATCGAGCCGGGGGGCTGAGAGCGTGTGAAGAAATCCAGGTGGGGGTAGGCAGGAACACGGGTGGAAGGGCGGGAGCACTGGCCCCGCCCGCAGGACTGGAGCCGCGCCTCCGCGCGCGCCGTTCTGGAGCGGGCGCTCCACCCCGAGGGGTTTGCTCGCAAGCTGTGAGTAGAAAGAAAAGCGGGCCGCCCGACTTGGGGAGGAGTGCCGGAGTCGAGCGGCCCGGAGAGAGCAAGTGTTCGGCGGCCAAGTCAGTGCATAGGCCCTTCGCGCTCGGGTGAGGTGGTGCCGCCGTCCGGCGCCGGAGCATTCACGGCCACACCGTGACGGCGGGCAAACTCCGTGATTGTGGCGCGTGCGAGCTTACTGGGGCGAAAGCGCCCGTTTTCCCAGCGATTGACGGTGCCGACGGTAATCCCGAGTGCGTGAGCGAACTCCTCTTGAGTCATCCCGAGTTGACGCCGAAGCCGGCGGACGAAGTTGCTCATGTTGTCTTCCATTGTTTGTGTTTCCTCCAATCTCAGAGCCACGCCTTGGCGTCGTTGCTTGGTTCGGGTCAGCAAGCGATATGCCACAGATATTTTCGAATCGTGCGGCACGTCGATCAGAAGCCCCAACCGTCAATCCGATGGCAGGTTCTGTGGAATCCGCTTGTCTCCGACGCGGGAGTTGACTTTCTCGCCGCGGCTCTAGCATGGTGACGACAATGGAGGCGGGGAATCACAGTGGAAAGATGTTCGTGTTGATCCTCGGCCTCGTGCTCCTAGCCGGCATTGGCGGCGGCGAACGGTATAGACTCACGGCGGCGCGGGGTGTCGTGCTAGCGCCCAGCGGGGGTCTTGGGGAGGGGGCATCACTTGTTAGCCAAACGGGGAGGCCTTTCGAACAGACCCTCGGTCAATCTGCCGAGGCGTTGCTAAAAGGGACTCGGCGCTGGCTCCGGCGTATCTTCCGCACGGTGTCGCGCTCGACCGAAACATGGGGAGCATGGCTCGGGCGGGCGCTTCTCTTCGTGCCCGTCGTGCTCGTCGCCTTACTCGTCGATCGGGGGCTCGTGGCCGCATGGCGCCGAGACGGGCTGCGTGTCCTCGCCAACTACGTTCCGCTCATGCTCTACGTGCATGCCCGCCTCGTGTTGACGCCGAAGGTCTCGGTCAGTAGGAAGCTGCTCCTGGCCGGCGCGATGGTCTACGGAGTCTACAGACGCGATCTCGTCCCGGACCGCGCCGCACTGGCGGGCCTGGCCGACGATGTGCTGGTGATCGTCGTCGCCGCCCGTGTCTTTCTGGCCGGATGTTCGGAACAACTCGTTCGCGTGTACGCCCGGCGCGCGGTCAGATGGCGGCAGCGGTTTCTGGAGCTGCAGCGGGCACGCCAGCGCTAGCTCGCCGAGATGCTGCGCAGCGATGCCAGATCGTGGGGCGTGGTATGCGCGAACGTCTGCCCTCCGGTCCCACACCAGGCCATCTGGCTTTCAACTGCCGATTAGGCCGGTCTTCGCCCGCTGCGGAAGGTTCGCTGCTTCCTCGCCTTGGGGACGGATCTCCCTGCTCCCCAGGTTGACGCGCCATACCGCGACGCGATGCCGTTCCCCCTCTTTCCAGAGCAGGGTGACCTCGTAATCTGGACCGTCTTTCTGCTTCGCGTCCCAGGTGAACTCACCGACGTAGGCGTCTTGTTCCTTGGCTTTGAGTGAGTATGCCCGGATCAAGTCGTACAGGGTCTCGGTGTTCGGGCCGCCCGGCCGGAAGTTCTTCACCAGTTCCACGGCCTCGTTCTTGCGCCCAGACCACGTCTGCGCCGACTGGAGCTGGCTGATAATCAGCCAGGCGAAGATCCCGGCGAAGACGAATAGGCCACCCCACCCCAGAATGGCTGGCCATGATCGCTCTTTCTTTTCGTTCCTGACGGTCGCCATTTGTCGTCCCGATCCCTCTATCCAACCCGGCGGCCGCTGGCAACTGGGGCGCGACACGTGCCCGCCAGCCCGCATTTCTCGCCGGGTTCCGTCGCGAGGGCGGCCGCAGCAGCAAACAGGTGAGAAAATGGGGCGAGGCGTCCTCTGGCCGACGGCCGACGCGTAGCATACTGTGCAGAGCCATGACCCGACGCCTGCAGATAGCGGTCATCGGAGGGGGGAAGTGTTCGCGGCCCATCGCGCGGGCCGCAGCGGCAGTCGGCGCGGCGCTCGCCCGCCGCGGTGCCGTGCTCGTGTGTGGTGGACTCGGCGGGGTGATGGGCGCCGCCGCTTCCGGTGCGAAGCGCGCCGGCGGGCTGACGATCGGTGTGCTCCCGACTTACGATTTGTCGGCGGCACATCCCGCCATTGCGGTTGCCCTGGCAACCGGGATGGGACATGCGCGCAACGTCATCGTTGCGGCATCGGGTGACGCGGTGATCGCGCTTTCGGGTGAGCACGGCACGGCCTCAGAGATCGCCCTCGCGCTGAAACTCGGCCGACCTGTGGTCGTCCTGAACGCATGGGAGCACGTCGCAGGCGTTCGCGTGGCTCGTACTCCTGCCGAGGCGGTCGAGGTGGCGATCCAACTCGCCCGGCCTCGTGCACGGGCGTCAGGCAGGAGGCGCCGCGAGCGGTGAGTTGGTCCGGAGTGGGGGTACGGCGAAGGCGCGCTCCCGCTCGGCGAGGTCAAAAGTGACCCGGTGTGCTCGTTCCCCGGCTGTCGCGTCGCCCTTTGCGCAGAATGGGGATCGAGCGGATGCGTTCGTCGGGTAGCAGGTCCCACAGAATGCCGCGCGGGCGCGGGTACAGACTCGGAGCGGCGACCACGTGATCCGGCGTCACGAGAAAATCGACTGGGATGTCGTGCGCACGCATCGGGATGCGGTCCTCGACGACTTGCAGCGGGTGGACGGTGGTGATGATCGGCGTGTACTCGCGCACCTTGCCCGCCTGCCGCAGCAACGCGTACTCGAGATCGCTGGCGCCATTACCCTTGCCGACTCGTGCCCCCTGGCGCGACACCGCGACAGACCCGACCATCACCAGATCGACCGGACGCAGCTCGTGCGGCGCGACCGGGCGTCCGTACTGCAGCGCGCCGCGCAGCGTGGCCGCGCGCCAGGCCTTCGGACCCAGACGTGCAGGATCCACCTCGACGAAGCAGCGCTCCGCGCGCAGGCCCGGTATCGGCAGGTAAAGGATTTTCCCCTGCTGCAGCGCCGCGCGCCGAACGGCGAGCTGGGGCGCGCCAGCCTCCACCTTGATCACTTTGGCCCGCTTCCAGATCGTCAGTTGACACAGCAGGCCCGCCGCGCGTTCCGCACCGGTGAAATTCGGCACGCGTCCATATGGACTAGGGAAGCGGGCCACCCCGGCCACGGTTACACGGGTCCACACCTTGTGCCGGATCGCATCCTTCGTCATGGTGCTGGTCGCACGCGAACGGCCCTCTGCTACTACACGCCGCCGCGCGGAGTCAACGTCGCCGCGTCGGCCGTTGCCACCCCGCTGTCGGCTAGTCGGCGGCAACTGATGATGAAGCCGGTGTGGCCGATCATGCGGTGCTCCGGGCGCACACTGAGCCCCTTCACGTGCCAGAAGCGAATCAACGTTTCCATGACCTGGACGGCGCCAAAGCCGCCACTCCGAGCCTGATCGACGAACTGCTTGACCTGCAGCGCGGTTGGGACGTAGGCAACCAGCACCCCGCCCGGGCGCAGCGCGGTGCCGGCCGCGGGCAACAGCGTCCACGGTTCCGGGATATCCATCAACAGGCGATCGAGATCGTGCTCGTCGATCCCGTGAGTGGCGTCCGCCCGCCTCAGGATCCAGTTCGGCGCCTCACCGTAGAATTGCCGCACGTTCGCCTCCGCCATCCGGCAGAAGTCTTCGCGCGCCTCATACGAGATCAATTGCCCCGCCGGCCCCACCGCCCGCAGTAGGGCCATCGTCAACGCGCCTGGTCCCGCGCCTACTTCCAGAACGCGCGCGCCAGGGTAGATGTCGCCCCAGAGCAAGATCGGGCCGATGTCCTTGGGATAGATGACCTGGGCGCGCCGCGGGAGGTTTGGAATCAGACTTGCGAGGGTGGGCCGCAGCACGAGAAACCGCTCCATCGCCGAGTTGTAAACGGTGCTGCCTTCGGCCAAGCCGATGAGGTGGTCGGCTTGCATGGTGCCGTCGCGCACGCGCAGCCGCGTCCCGGGCTGCAGGACGCGCAGGTACTCCCGTTCCTTGCGATCGATAAAGAGGACGCTCTCCCCTGCCTGCAGCCGTTCGCGGGATGAAGCCGTCATGGCGGTTCGCGTCGTGTGCCGAGCGCAGCGAAGCGGCCGGGTCGGGACCACCCTAGGGCCGCGCGGCGGCGCGCCGTTCTCGTTTGACCTCCACTTCGCGCACCAGCCGGCAGAAGGCGCACAGCCCCCCGTACGACGGCATCCCGCAGCGCTCGCACGCCTGGGGTGGCGCAACAGGGGACGCTGCCGCCAGCAGTCGACCCCGGCGGAGAAACTCCCGGACGAAGGTCGACTTGCTGCCCGGGCTGACGGCCTCGAGCCGGTTCAGCATGTCCTTGTATACAAGCTGGGTCGCACCCACACTGTTGGGACACTCCTCGATCATGTAGTCGATACCGCGGAAAAACGCGTACACGGCGGTCTCGTACTCGCTGCAGCGATACAGGGGCTTTACCTTGCGCACGAAGCGCTCGTGGGTGGGTTCCAGGACCGGGCGTTGCCGGGCCAAGTGATCCATCTGCCAATGGAGCACGTTGCCCAATAGACGCGCCGCTTCGTCGTCGAGATTGTGGCCGGTGGCCAGGACGGGGAAACCCCGGTCAATGGCGAGCCGGTCGAAGTAGTGACGTTTGAGTGCTCCGCAGGCCGAACACGCGGGGCGGTTGGTGAATGCCGCCACCGCTGGCACGGCCAATCCTTCCTCCGCCAGCGGGACCGTAATCAGCGTCAGCCCGCGCGCGTTGGCGAACTGAGTGGCTTTCAGCGTCGATTGGTCCGAATACGCGCCGATGCCGAGGGACAAGTGGAGCCCGGTGGTCAGGAAGCCCAGCTCGACGAGGATATCCCAAAGCGCCAAGCTGTCTTTGCCACCGGACACGGCCACGAGGACCGGCTCGTCCTTGCGGAACATCCGTTCCTTCTCGATCGTGCGCTCCACCTGCCGTTGCAGGTAGAAGGTGAAGCACGCGCGGCAGAACGCGGCGTTGTGATGCCGGAGCGTGACCTCGGCTTTGGCGTGGCAGCGCCGGCAGAACGTCCATCGCGCCGACCTTCGGCGGCCCGAGCTCGGTTCGCCCGCGCGCTGCCGCGCGCCGGCGTGTTCCGGCGGCAGGGCGGCCATCGCTCAGCTCCCCCCGGAGATCACCGAACGGATTTCGACGACGTCGTCTGCGTCCAGCATCTCGTGCTCCAGCACCAGTTGGTCGCCGCGGATCACCATGGCCGTGCCGGGCAGGAAACCGAGCTGGGTCAACACCTCGCTCGCACGGCGGCGGCCGCTCAGCTCCACCTGCTTGTGTTGCGGTAGCACCGTAATGCGCATGGAGCGGCGGGACAATAGGGGAAAGGCCTCTGGCTGTCAATTCGCCCGGCGAGCAACCGAGCCCCCGGTGCATGTTCGTGCGCCGTACGCGCCGATGCGGCGCATCCCAATTCCGAATTTGGGACAACACCGGCGACGCCGTCACCTTGACTCCCTGGTAGGTCTCGGTTAAGCGGCGGGGACTGGGTAGCACGCCGTGGACGCCGAAGTAACCGATCTGCTCGCGGCGCGGCGGCGCAAGTTAGCTGCGGTGCGCGCCAAGGGAGTGAATGCCTTCCCGAACGACTTCACCCCGACGCACACGACGGCGGAGGTGGGGGTCCAGTTCGGCGGCCTTACGCCCGAGCGCCTCGCGGAGAACCGCGCGGTGGTGGCGGTGGCAGGGCGCGTGATCGCGCGGCGCGACTTCGGCCGCGCTTCGTTCTTGCACCTCCAGGATCGCGCCGGGCGCCTGCAAGCCTACGTCAAGCGCGACAGCGTCGGGGAACAGGCGTTCGCGGTGTTCAAGCAGATGGACGTCGGCGACTTCGCCGGCATCGTCGGGCGCCCGTTCCGCACGAAGACCGACGAGCTCACGGTGGAGGCTCAGCAGGTGCGGCTGCTCGCCAAGGCCTTGCGCCCGCTGCCGGAGAAGTGGCACGGCCTGACCGACGTCGAGGCGCGCTATCGACAGCGCTACCTCGATCTGATCGGCAACGAGGCCGTGCGCGCGACGTTTCGTCGCCGCGCCGAGATCGTTCAGTATCTGCGGCGGTTTTTCGTCGAGCGCGACTTCATCGAGGCGGAAACGCCCATGATGCAGCCGGTCGCCGGGGGCGCCGCGGCGCGCCCGTTCGTTACCCACCACAACGCGCTCGACATCGATCTGTACCTGCGCATCGCCCCGGAGCTGTACTTGAAACGCCTGCTGGTCGGCGGCTTCGAGCGCGTGTTCGAACTCAACCGCGTGTTCCGCAACGAGGGGGTGTCGACGCTGCACAATCCCGAGTTCACCATGCTTGAATTCTATCAGGCCTACGCCACCTACGAGGATCTCATGCGGTTGACCGAGGAGCTGTTCGTCGGGGTGGCGGATGCGGTGATCGGGAGCCGTCAGCTCACCTACGGTGGCATGCCGATCGATCTCACCCCGCCGTGGCGCCGCCTGTGCCTTCCCGAGTACGTGGCGGAACGGGCGCAGGTACCACTCGAGGGCGTACTGGCTCTCGATCTCGGTGTTCTGAGGGCGGCCGCCCAGCGGGCTGGGTTCGGCGCGAAGGTGGATTACGAAGGCCACTACGGTGAGGGCGCCGCTGCGTACCTGTTGACGGACCTCTTCGAAGCACTGGCCGGACCGGAGCTGATCCAGCCGACGTTCGTCTACCACTACCCGGTGGCCGTGTCACCGCTCGCGCGCCGCAACGAGCAGCGGCCGCACTTCGTCGACCGATTCGAACTCTACATCGCCGGGCGCGAAATGGCCAATGCCTTCTCGGAACTCAACGATCCGGATGATCAACGAGCGCGTCTGGAAGCCCAGTTGCGACAGCGCGCCGCCGGCGACGAAGAAGCGCACGCGATGGACGAGGACTTTTTGCGCGCGCTCGAGCACGGAATGCCGCCGGCTGCCGGCGAAGGCGTCGGCGTGGACCGACTGGTCATGTTGCTGACCGATTCGCCGTCCATCCGCGACGTCATCCTCTTTCCGCACATGCGCCCCGAGCGGCGGTGAGCGCGGGGCCCCGTGGCCCTTCGGGACGATGCGCTACGCGCTGTTCATTGGCCTCCGCTACCTGCGCGCCAAGCGCCAGGAAGCCTTCATTTCCCTGATCACCCTCATTGCCACGGGAGGTGTCGCTATCGGCGTGATGACGCTGACCGTGGTGCTGGCAGTGATGACGGGCTTCGAGGAAGATCTGCGCGATCGCATCCTCGGCTTCAGCCCGCACGTGCTCGTCCTCAGTTACAGCGGCACCGTCAGCAATTATCCGAGCGTGCTGGGCCGCGTGCAGGCCGTTCCCGGCGTCGTCACCGCTGCCCCCTTCGTCTATGGGCAGGTGATGATCTCGACGCCAGAGACGGTCGCGGGGGCCTTGCTGCGCGGCGTGGTGCCCGGCCCCGATGGCGCGATCGATTTCGCCCACCACCTGACCGAAGGCCAGATCGAGGGGCTCGCGACCCGCCACGCGGTCCCCCGGGACGCCGAAGGGGGCGCCGCAGTGGAGCTGCCCGGCATCATTTTGGGCCAGACGTTGGCCCGCCAACTCGGCGTCGCGGTCGGCGATCCGGTCAGCGTGGTCTCCCCGGTGGGGACGCCAACGGCCGTTGGAATGGTGCCCCGCATCAAGCGGTTCGCGGTCGTCGGCCTGTTTGACTCGGGGATGTCCGAGTACGATAGCTCCCTGGCCTACGTGAACCTCCCCGACGCGCAGCGCTTCTTTCGGTTGGACGATGGGGTGACGGGCGTGGAGGTGCAGGTTGCGGATCTGTACGACGCCCGCCGGGTCGGGGCGGACATCGCCGCGCGTTTGGGATTCCCGTATCGGGTGCGGGACTGGATGGAAATGAACCACAACCTGTTTTCAGCGCTCAAGCTCGAGAAAACCGTGTATTTCGTGGTCCTCCTGCTGATCGTGCTGGTGGCCGCCTTCAACATCGTCGCGACGCTGATCATGGTGGTCATGGAGAAGCGAAAGGACATCGCCGTGCTCAAGTCGATGGGCGCGACCCGCGCCGGCATTGGCGCGATCTTTGTCTTCAAGGGACTGGTGATCGGTGCGGTGGGCACGGCGCTCGGCAACCTGGGGGGCTACGCGGCGTGTTGGGCGCTCCGCCGCTACCAATTCATCGAGCTGCCTCCTGACGTCTTTTACGTCTCAACGCTGCCGGTGCGCATCTATGGCGAATACTTTGGGCTGGTCACACTGGCCTCGTTGATCATTTGCCTGCTCGCCAGCGTGTACCCGGCTCGGCAGGCCGCCCGGTTGGTGCCGGTCGACATCATCCGCTATGAGTGACGCGGCGCTCATCCGCGCCGTCGACCTCTCCAAGGTCTACGGCGACCGACACCGCGTCGAGGTGCTGATGCATTTGAACCTGGCGGTGCCGCCCGGCGAGAAGCTCGTCATCGTCGGCCAGTCGGGAGTCGGCAAGAGCACGTTGCTGCACGTCCTCGGGGCGTTGGACCGTCCCACGGCGGGCGAGGTCTTGTTCGACGGCGTCAACCTGGCACAGCTTGACGAGCGGCAACTGGCACTGCTCCGCAACCGCGAGATCGGGTTCGTCTTCCAGTTCCATCACCTGCTGCCCGACTTCTCCGCGCTCGAAAATACGATGATGCCGGCCCTTATCGGTGGCGTGGGCTGGGACGAAGCGGCGGCGCGCGCCCGTGCCGTGCTGGAGCAGGTGGGGCTCGGCCACCGCGTCGGACATAAACCGGGCGAGCTGTCCGGCGGCGAACAGCAGCGGGTGGCGGTGGCCCGGGCGGTGGTCATGTCGCCCCGGGCGATTCTCGCCGACGAGCCGACCGGCAACCTGGACCCGGCGACGGCGGAAGAGGTCCACCAGTTGTTGATCGAGCTGAACCGTACGCGAGGGATCACGCTGGTAATCGTCACCCACAACGACCGCCTGGCAGCGCTGGCCGACCGGACGCTTCAATTGCGCGACGGGCGGTTGTTCTGAGAACGTGCGAAGAAATTCAGGCGGGCACGGGCGGGAGCACCGGCGGACGGGCGGGAGCGGTGCTCCCGCCCTCGCCAGTGGAGCGGCGGTGTGCCGGCGCCATTCTCGAGGGGGGAGCCGTGCTCCTCCCCGGGGGATTTTCACAAGCGCCGAGCCAACGGGGAGTGGCGCCGCGAGACCGCCTCGGCCCCGCTCCCGCGCGCGTTGCTCATTGCGGACCGGTCTGGTAGGGGTCCCACCATTTTGATGCAACCTCTTGGGCAAGGCGTGCGAGCACTGCTGGTTGTGCTGTCCGCGGTAGGGCTCGCCGCGCCGGCAGGAGGCGTGGACGCGCGGAACCTGGGGCGCATCGACCGGATTGTCATCGCCGGCAATCAGCGCGTCGAGGAGGAGGCGATTCGCGTACGCCTGAGCGCTCAGGCAGGCGCTGACGTGAGCGAAGAGATGATTGATGCCGACCTTCGCGCCCTCTATCGTATGGGCTTCTTCAGCGACGTTCAGGCTGAGCTGAGCGAGGAAGACAGCCGCCGCGTCTTGACCTATCGCGTCGTGGAACGGCCGTTCGTGCGGGAGGTGAAAGTCGAGGGGGCGAAGAAAATCGACCGCGAGGAACTGGAAGCCGCCCTGCGGGCGCGGCCCAATACCATTCTCGATCCCGAGAAGGCCCGGCGCGGCATCGAAGAAGCGAAAAAGCTGTATGAAAAAAAGGCCTACCTGGACGCCAGCATCCGCTACGAAACCACACCGGTGGGGGAAAACGAGGTGAGCCTGACCTTCGTCGTTGACGAAGGCAAACCCGTGCGCATCCACAGCTTGATCTTCGAGGGGAACCGCGCCTTCTCCGCCCGCCAGCTCAAGAAGGTGATGGCGACCAAGGAACGATGGTTTCTGTCGTTCATCACCGGCGCCGGCAACCTCGACCGTGAGGTGCTCAACACCGACACGGAGCGCCTCACCGCATACTACTATGAGCACGGGTACATCGACGTGCGGATCGACGAGCCCGTGATTCAACGGGAGCCGAAGGGCATCTCCGTCACCTTCAAGATCGATGAAGGGCAGGTGTATGCCTTCGGCGATGTCAGGCTCAGCGGGGAGGTGTTGCCTGATGCGGAGGCGCTGCGGGCACGGCTGACCGCCAAGACCGGAGAGACCTTCCGCCCGAGCAAGATGCGCGACGACATGAACGCCCTCACGGAGGTGTACGGGGACCGCGGTTACGCGTTTGTCAACGTCACGCCGGAGACGGACGTCGACGCCGCTGCCAAACAGGTCGGCGTCACCTATCGCATCACCCGCGGCCCGGAGGTGTTCATCGACCGCATTGAGATCAGCGGCAATACCAAGACCCGCGACAAGGTGATCCGGCGCGAGATGGAGCTGCAAGAACAGCAGCGCTTCTCCGGCTCCAAACTCCGTCGCAGTCAGGAGCGCTTGCGCCGCCTCGGGTTCTTCGAGGACGTCAACGTCACCACCCGCAAGGCCGACAGCGAGGACCGGCTCGACGTCGTGGTCGACGTGAAGGAGGGCTCCACCGGCGCCTTCTCGGCCGGGGCCGGCATCAGCTCGGGCGAGGCGTTCTTGTTCAACGTCCGCCTGCAGGAGATCAACCTCTTCGGGCGCGGGCAGCGGTTGGTGCTCAACGCCGACTTCGGCTCCATCCGGCGCAACCTGAGCCTCAGCTTCACGGAGCCGTACTTCCTCGATTCGGAGCTGACCGTGGGTGCCGACGCCTACAACTGGGAGCTGATCTTCGACGAGTTCACGCGCGGCGGCACTGGCGGGGGCATTCGCACCCTGTACCCCTTCACGGCGCTGGGATGGAACTCGCTATGGGGAGTGTCGCTGGTCGACACCCGCTTCGGACTCGAATATCGCATCGAGCAGGCCGAGATCAGTGATGTCAGTCGGACCGCCGCCTCGGTCATCCGCGCCGAACAGGGTACGAGCCTGACCAGCAGCATCATCCCGCGCGTGTTCCGCGACACGCGCAACCATCCGTTCGATCCGACAGCGGGCTCGCTACAGGACTTCTCGTTCGAGTTCGCCGGGCTCGGCGGCAGCAGCAAGTTCTTTAAGGCCGAGTCCCGGGCGCGCTGGTACCGGCCGATCTGGGAGAGCGCGCGCTTGGGTACCACGACCTTCTCGACGGGATGGACGTTCGGCTACGGCCTCGGATACGGCGACCAGCGCGAGCTGCCGCTGTTCGAACGCTATTTCCCCGGCGGCATCAACTCGATTCGCGGCTTTCGGGTGCGGTCGCTGGGTCCGCGCGTGCCGGTGTTTGCCCAACGCCGGGAACCGAGCAGTCGCTGCAGTCTGGAGGCGCCCGACCAGTGCGCGCAACTGATCCGGCGCGACGTGATCGGCGGCAGCCACGAACTGATCTTCAACAACGAAATCGTCTTCCCCATTGTGCAGGCCCTGGGTTTGAAGGGCGTGCTGTTCTTCGATGCCGGCGAGGCCTTCTCCGCTGCGCAGGGGATCGATTTCACCGACATGCGCATGGCCGTCGGCACGGGCGTGCGCTGGCTCTCGCCGATCGGTCCGCTGCGCATCGAAGTGGGGTTCCCGCTCAACCCCCGAGTGGGCGACGATACACAGGCGGTCCTGTTTTCCTTTGGCGGCCCGCCGTGAGAAGAGATGCAAGAGGAGGCAGCATCATGAAAGTGTGGCATGCCCTGGCGCTGGCGCTGTGGCTGGCGACGGCGGCATCGGGACAACAACAGCCCGTCAAGATCGGCTACGTCGATCTGCAGCGCGCGCTCAACGATTCCGCCGCTGGCAAGAAGGCGAAGGAACAATTCAAGGTGCAGGTCGACCGCCTGCAGGTCGAGCTCAAGAAGCAGAAGGACGAGCTCGATGCGCTCAAGAGCCAACTGGAGAAGAAGGCGCTGGTGATCAAAGAGGAGGAGCGCCGCAACCTGGAGAAGGACTACCAGCGCCGGCTGCGCGATTTCGAGCGCAGCTACAAGGACTCGCAAAGCGAGCTCCAGACGAAAGACAGCGAGCTGACCAACGAGCTGTTGAAGGAACTGCAGGTGGTGATCGAGGAGTTCGGCCGCCAAGGCGGTTATACGGTCATCCTCGAGCAGTCCAGCAGCAGCGTCTTGTACGGTGCCCCCGAGGTGGACCTGACGGACAAGATCATTGAGGCTTACAACAAGAAGAAGCAGCAGTAACACCAGTGGGCAAGCGCGTTCTGTAGTCACGGGCTGATGGGTGGCACGCGGGTGCATCCTACGGCGCTGGTGGCGCCCGAGGCCGAGCTGGCACCCGACGTGGTGGTCGGTGCCTATAGCGTCGTCGGCCCGCGGGTGCGGATCGGCGCAGGCACGGTGATCGGCCCGCACGTGGTCATCGAGGGCCGCACGACGATCGGCGAAGGAAACCGCATCTTTCAGTTCGCCTCGATCGGCGCGCCGCCGCAGGACCTCAAGTACCAGGGCGAGGACAGCGCCTTGATCATCGGCCACCGCAACCGCATCCGCGAGTTCTGCACGCTCAATCCTGGTACCGCGGGTGGTGGTCTGGTCACGGAAGTCGGCGACGACAATCTGTTGATGAATTACGCGCATGTCGCACACGACTGCCGGCTGGCGAACCACATCATTGTGGCGAACGGCGTCCAGCTCGGCGGGCACGTCACCGTGGAGAGCTTCGCTGTGCTCGGCGCCCTGGCGGGCGTCCACCAGTTTGTTAGGATTGGCGAATCGTCTATTGTGGGTGCGGGGTCGATGGTGTCGCAGGACGTGCCACCCTTCTGCAATGCGACGGGAGACCGCGCGCGCTTGCACGGCCTCAACACGGTCGGCTTGAAACGCCGCGGGTTTTCCCCCGAGGTCATCCGGGCGATCAAGCACGCCTATCACCTGATGTTCCAGTCGGGACTCAAGGTCGCCGAGGCGGCGGCCCGTATCCGCCAGGAGCAGCCCGAAAGTGCCGAGGTCGAGCGATTGGTCAGCTTTGTGGAGCGCTCCGCGCGCGGCGTGTGCCGCTGAGCATCCCCCCGATGCGCGGATGGCAACACGCGGTCTGTGCGGCGGTCGGAGCGAGGAAGAGACTATGCCGAGCGAACCCGTCGGTCTGATCGCGGGAAACGGCCGCTTCCCGCTGATCTTCTCCCGCACCGCAAGAGCCGAGGGCGTGCGGGTGATCGCGGTCGCCCACGAGGGCGAGACCGAGCCCGAGCTGGCGGCATGGGTTGACTCGGTGACCTGGATCAAGGTCGGCGAGCTCGATGCCATCGTGCGCGCCTTGCGATCGCACGGTGTGCGGCGCGCGGTGATGGCGGGTGGGATTCGCAAGGCGACGCTGATGGCGCATTTCGCGCCCGACGAGCGGGGGGCGCGGTTGCTGGCGCGGCTGCCGGCGTGGAGTGACGATGCCGTCCTGCGCGGACTGGCAGCGGAACTGGAGGGCGAGGGCATCCAGGTTGTCGAATCGACGCTGTTTCTGTCGTCGCTCTTGACTCCCGCAGGGCCGCTGACCCGGCGCGAGCCGGACGCCGCGCAGTGGCGCGACCTGCGGCTCGGACTCGCGGTGGCAAAAGGCATCGGGCAGTGGGACATCGGCCAGACGGTGGTGGTGAAGTCCGGCATCGTCCTGGCCGTGGAGGCCCTGGAGGGCACCGACGCGGCCCTGCGCCGCGGCGGCGAGCTGGGCCACGGCGGTGCGGTCGCCGTCAAGGTGAGCAAGCCCGGGCAGGACCTCCGCTTCGACGTCCCGGCGGTGGGAGTGAACACGGTGGCGGTGTGTCGGGCAGCCGGCATCGCCGTGCTCGCTCTGGAGGCGGGGAAGACCTTGCTGCTCGACCGCGAGGAGTTCCTCGCAGCCGCTGAGACGCACGCGTTAGCGGTCGTCGGAGTGCGCAGCGATGAACCGTGAGCGTATCCGCGCGGCCGTGATCGGCGTCGGCTACCTCGGGACCTTTCACGCCGAGAAGTACGCGAACCTCGAAGGCGTCGAGCTCGCCGGCGTGGTGGATGCTGACGCCACACGCGCCGCGGCGGTGGGCCGCCGCCTCGGGACGCACCATTTCACCGACTACCGCGAACTGTTCGGGCGGGTCGACTGCGTGAGTCTGGCCGTCCCGACGCCGGCCCACTTTCCCCTGGCTGCGGATCTGCTCGAACACGACATCGATGTCCTGGTCGAGAAACCCATGACCGAGACGGCGGCGCAGGGACGGCAATTGGCCGCGCTGGCCGCCGCTCACGGGCGGATTCTTCAGGTCGGACACCTGGAGCGTTTCAACCCCGCCATTCGCTCGCTGGCCGGCATCCTCACCCGGCCCCGCTTCATCGAGTGCCACCGCCTGGCGCCCTTCGTCGAGCGGGGCACCGAGGTCGATGTGATTCTCGATCTGATGATCCACGACCTCGACGTCATCCTCAGCGTGGTGGACGCGCCGGTTGAGCGGGTGGAAGCCGTCGGCGTGCCGGTCCTGTCCGAGACGGTCGACATCGCCAACGCGCGGTTGCGCTTTGCCAGCGGCGCCATCGCGAACGTGACGGCGAGTCGCGTGGCGCGCAAGCGCGAGCGCAAGATCCGCTTCTTTCAGGCCGATACCTACGTGTCGGTGGACTACGGGGAGAAGACGGTGCGCATCTGCCGCCGCCTGCCGGCAGTGGGCGGTGGGTTGCCGACGATCGACGTCGCGGAGCACCGCTTTGGCGATGCGGACCCACTGTTCGACGAGATCGAGGCCTTCGTTCGTGCCGTGCGTGTGCGTGAGCGCCCGTTGGTTGACGGGACCGCCGCGGTCCGCGCGCTCGAGGTGGCCGAGCAAATCCGGGGCGCGCTGGAGACGGCATGAGCGCACCGCTACGCGTGCTCCTGGTGGCCGGTGAAGCGTCCGGCGACTTGCACGGTGCGGCCTTGGTCCGCGCCCTGCAACGCCGTGTGCCCGCCATCGAGGTGTGGGGGGTAGGGGGCCAGCAGTTGCGCGCCGCTGGCATGCGCATCCTCGTCGACGCCGCCAGCGTTGCCACGATGGGATTCACCGAGACCTTCGGCACCATCGGCCGGCTGGTCCGGCTCTACTGGCGACTGGTGCGTTTCCTCGACGAGCAGCGCCCCGATCTCGTGGTGTTGATCGACTACCCGGAGTTCAATCTGCTGCTGGCGCGGCAGGCGAAACGGCGCGGTATCCGGGTCTTCTATTTCATCGGGCCGCAGGTGTGGGCATGGCGCCGCGGGCGCGTGCGCAAGATTCGCCGTCGGGTGGACCGCATGGGGCTCGTCCTGCCGTTCGAGCCGGCGCTGTACAATGACGGCCGCGAGTTGGCGACGTTCATCGGGCACCCGCTGCTCGACGTGGTGCGCGCCACGTGCTCGCGCGACGAGACGCGGCGGCGCTACGGCTTGGATTGCGGCCGGCCATTGCTCGCCCTGCTGCCGGGGAGCCGCAAAAAAGAGGTGCGGTACTTGCTCCCGCCGATGGGAGCCGCCGCCGCGCTGCTGGCAGCGGAGGGCTGGCAAGCCGTGCTGGCGCTCGCGCCCGGGCTCGATCCGGCCGACGCCGCCAAGGCGCTGAACGGCCAGGTGCCGGGATTTCCGCTCGTCAGCGACGATACGTATAATCTGGTCGCGGCGGCGGATGCCGCGATTGTCGCGTCGGGAACGGCGACGCTGGAAACGGCACTGCTGGGCTGCCCGATGGTGATTGTCTACCGCATGTCTCCGCTCACATACTGGCTGGCGCGCCGGCTGGTCCAGGTGGACTGGATCGGCATGCCGAACATCATTCTCAGGCGATCGGTCTTTCCCGAGCTCATCCAGGCGGCGGCGACCCCCGGGGCCATGGCGGCGGCTGTCCGCAGCCTCCTCGAACGGCGGGCGGAGCTGGCCGACGCCCTGACCGCCCTGCGCGCCAGCCTCGGTGATCCGGGGGCCGCAGAGCGCGCTGCCGACCTGGCACTGGAGCTGGTGCGATGAGCACCCGACACGTGCGGCGCGTCCTCGCGTACCTGCGACCGTACTTCTGGCCGTACTTTGTCGGCGCCATGATTTGCATGGTGCTGTTCAGCGCGACCAACGGCGTCATGCCGTTCCTCGTCCGCGCGATTTTCGATGACATCTTCACCAACAAGAACGCCGTCATGCTCGGCCTGCTGCCGGGCGTGATTCTCGGCACATTCGTCATTCGCGGCGTGCTGCAGTTCGGCAGCACCTATCTCAGCGACTACGTCGGCAACCGCATCATCACCGACCTGCGCAATCAACTCAACGAGCACATCCAGCATCTCTCCCTGTCGTTCTTCAACCGGCAATCGACCGGAGCAATTCTGTCGCGCGTCTCGAACGACGTCTTCGTCATCGGCAATGCGTTGACCGATACCGTGGCGTCGGTTCTCCGGGATAGCGTCTCGCTCGTGGTCCTGGTGGTTGTGGCCTTCTGGCACGACTGGTTGTTGTCCCTCATCGCCTTCGTGGTCTTTCCGGCGTCGATCCTGCCGATTATCCGGATGTCGAAGAAGCTGCGGCGCTTCGCGCGCAAGCGTCAGACATCGCTGGGGAAACTGACCGCGCTGCTGCAAGAAACGGTGCAGGGCAACCGTGTCGTGAAGGCTTTTGGGATGGAAAACTACGAGAAGCGGCGCTTCGCCGAGGAAAGCGAGGCGCTCTTCCGCCTCGCCATGAAGGTGGTGCGCATTCGCGCGTTTACGACACCGATGCTGGAGATTCTGGCCGCATTCGGCATTGCGGGAGTCGTTTGGTACGGAGGCCACAGCGTCATCACCGGTGGGCGCACCCAGGGCGCGTTTCTCGCCTTCCTGACGGCGCTCTTTCTCTTGTACGACCCGTTCAAGTCGCTCGGAAAGGCCAATACGACGCTCCAGCAAGGGTTGGCGGCAGCGGACCGCGTCTTCGAGGTGCTGGATGCGGTGCCAGAGGTGCAGGACCGGCCGCACGCCCGGGCGCTGAACGGCGTGCGCCACGGCCTCGAGCTCGTCGGGGTCAGTTTCACGTACGGCAGCGAGATGGTGCTGCAGGACGTTCACCTCACCATTCGCTGCGGCGAGGTGGTGGCGCTGGTGGGTCCGAGCGGGGGGGGCAAGAGCACGTTGGCCGATCTGGTTCTGCGTTTCTACGACGTGACGGCCGGTTCCGTTCGCATCGACGGCGTTGATATTCGCGACTTCACGCTGGCGAGTTTGCGCGCACACATCGCCCTGGTCACCCAGCACACGTTTCTCTTCAACGACACGGTGAAGAACAACATTGCGTACGGATCGATCGACCAGGACATGGATGCGATCGTCGCGGCGGCGAAGGCGGCGCACGCACACGATTTCATCATGGAGTTGCCGCAGGGGTATGACACCGTGATCGGCGAGCTGGGCCTGCGCTTGTCCGGCGGACAGCGCCAGCGGATCGCCATCGCCCGCGCCCTGCTCAAGAACGCGCCGATCCTGGTGTTGGACGAGGCAACCTCGGCGCTCGACAACGAGTCCGAACGCCTGGTTCAGCAGGCGCTCGAGACTCTGATGCAGGGGCGCACGACGCTGGTCATCGCGCATCGCCTGTCGACCATCCGCTCCGCCGACCGCATCGTCGTGCTCACACGCGGCCAGATCGTCGAAGAGGGCACACACGAGGAGCTACTCGCGCTCAACGCCGAGTACCGCAAGCTGCACGACCTGCAGTTCGCCGACCCGACCGCGCAGCCGGCGCTCCACTGATGGGGGTCGAGGGTTCGAGGGGCCACGGGGTGAGGGTTGCAAAGGGGAGAGGGCTCGACGCGGCGGGGTACGAGAGTCCGCGGCGCGATACGAAATCCGGATGACACGTTCGCCTAGATCAGGGCCCGACCGCCGTCCGGCGCGCCGGCGCCGGTGGGGCCGCAGGGCACTGCTCCTCCGTTTCCTTACGGCAGTCGGCCCGGCGGTGATCAGTATTGTTTTGCGGGTTCTCGGGCGGACCTTGCGCATCGCGCTCGTCAATTTCGACGAGTTGTCCGGCACCTGGGCCCGGGGCGAACAGGTGATCATCGCGTTCTGGCACAACCGGTTGCTGATGATGCCGCTTGCTGCCAACGGGGCGCGCATCTGCGTCCTGGTGAGTCACCACCGCGATGGGGAGATTGCCACACGCGCGTTGTCGCATTGGGGGATTCACGCCGTGCGGGGTTCGGCGACCCGCGGCGCGGTGGGCGGATTCCAGCGGCTCGTCAACGCCTACCGGCAGGGCTATAGCCTGGCGGTGGTTCCGGACGGCCCGCGCGGTCCGTGCTGTGTGGCGAAGCCGGGCGTGATTCATCTCGCCAGGACCACCGGAGCACCGATCTTCCCGGTCACGTACGCGGCGAGCCGCGCCGTTCGATTGCGCAGTTGGGATCGATTGATCATTCCGCTGCCGTTCTCACGGGTGACGATTGTCGTCGGAGAGCCCGTGCGCGTTCCACGAGCGGCAGCGGCGGAGCAGATGGAAGCGCACCGCCTCCAGCTCGAGCGCTGCCTCAACGAACTGACCCGTGCCGCCGAAACCCGCCTCGCCGCTTAAGAGCCTATCCCAGAACCCCGGACCGAGGAGTTCGTGTCAGATGGGAGGCGAGCGCGGGAAGCACAGCGAGGGACGCCGCAGGCATAGCTGGAGGGCTACGTCGATGCGGCCCGAGCGAGCACCCTGCTCGCAGCCCCGAGATGGCGCGAGGGCCGACGGGAGCGGTTCTGGGATAGGCTCTAAGCCAGACGCGACCGGGCGCCTGGCGTACGCGGCTTACGACGTGGTGGGCGCACTCGCGGCCGTGCTCTGCACCCCTGCGCTGCCCTTTGTGTTGGCCAGCCGCCATGGCCGCGGCGTGTGCGAGCGGCTCGGCCGCCTGCCCGATGCGCTGCGGGCGCTACCGGCGCCGCTGTGGATTCACGCCGCGTCGGTTGGTGAGACGCGGGCGGCAGCGCCGCTGGTGGGGGCGCTGCGCCGCCGCTGCCCCGCACTGCCACTGGTGATGTCGACCACGACGCTGACCGGCCGGATCGTTGCGGAGCGGGAACTATCCCTCGACGCCGTGACGTTACTGCCGATTGACGCCGCCAGAATCGTCGACCGCGCCTTCCGCCGCGTCCGCCCCCGCGGCCTCGTCCTGGTCGAAACCGAGCTCTGGCCGGGGTTGCTGCGCGCGGCGCGCCGCGTCGAGGCCCCGGTCGTAGTGGTCAGCGGGCGGCTGTCCGAGCGCTCGCTGCGCCGCTACGGCTGGGCGCGGCCCTTGTTCCGCGCCGCCGTGCAGTCGGTGGCGGCCTTCGGCATGCAGACACCCGCCGATGCCGAGCGAATCATGGCGCTGGGCGCACCGGCCGAGCGCGTCCGCGTGACCGGGAGTCTCAAGGCCAGCCGCCGGCCGCCAGCCGCACCTGCGACCGCGCCCTTGAATGGACTGACGGGCCGGCCCTTGCTCGTTGCCGCCAGCACGCAGCCGGGTGAAGAGGAGTTCGTTCTGGGAGCGTGTGGCGATCTCTGGGGTTTGTGCCCTGATATCCTCCTCCTGTTGGCGCCCCGGCGGCCGGAGCGCTTCAGTGCCGTCGAGCAAGTGGTGCGACGGGCCGGCGTGCGCTATCAGCGGCGCAGCGCCAGGGAGGCGAACGTGGACGGTGAGACGCAGGTGGTCCTACTCGATACGGTCGGCGAGCTGACGCAGTTCCTGCCGTTTGCCCGTGCCGTCTTCGTCGGGGGCACCGTCGCCCCCCTCGGGGGGCACAACGTGCTGGAACCCGCGGTCTATGGAAAACCGGTGGCCTTCGGTCCGAATACGGAGAACGTCGCCGACGCAGCCCGCGCGCTGATCGAGCAGGGGGGCGGCGCGTTGGTGCGGGAACCAGCGGATCTCGCGGCCGTGTGGCGCCGGCTGCTGCTGGATCCCGAGCGAGCGGAGGCGATGGGGGCGCGCGCCCGAGCGGTGGCGGACGCGTGGGCCGATGCGCTCGAACAGACGTGGAATTTGCTGGCCCCCTATGTGGGAGCGAGCCCGTGAGCGTGGCGGCGCACGTGCGCGAGACGGTGTGGCTGCGGCGCGGTCTGGCCGGCCGGCTCGGCTATATGGTTCTGCGTCCACTGAGCGAGCTTTTCGGCGTCGCGGTCGGCGCGCGCAATCTTGCCTACCGGGTCGGGGTGCTGCGCGCGCACCGTGCGCCAATGCCCGTGGTCAGTGTCGGCAACCTGGTCGTCGGCGGGGTGGGCAAGACACCGCTCACCCTGTGGCTGAGCCGCGCCCTGGCGGCGCGCGGGTTGCGGGTCGGCATCCTGTCGCGCGGATACGGCGGCACGGTTACGGGCGTGACAATCGTATCGCGCGGGGGCGGGCCGGAGGTCGGCCCAGAACAAGTGGGCGATGAAGCGGTCATGCTGGCGAAGAACTTCCCCGGTCCGGTCGTGACTGCACCCCGCCGGATCGCCGGAGCACAGGCGATGGCGGACTTGGGCTGCGAGCTGGTCGTGCTGGACGACGGATTCCAGCACCGCGCCATCGCCCGGGTGTTCGATATCGTGCTCGTCGACGGACGGCGCGGGCCGCTGCTGCCAGCCGGGCCGCTGCGTGAACGCCCTGGCGCGTTGCGCCGCGCCGATGCCGTCGTGTTGATCGAGGACAGCGAAACGCCGGCTGTGGTCGACGTCCCGAGCGCGGCGACGGATAAGCTGATCTGCCGCATGCGCCTCGAACCGGCGGCCCTCGTCGAGGCAGTCGGCGGCACATGGCAGGAACGCCCATTGGCGGATCTGGCCGGAAAGCACGTGGTCGCGGTGGTTGGCATCGCCCGCCCGGAGGGTTTCTACGCCCTCCTCCGCCGTTGGGAGGCGGAAATCAGCGAGGTGTTCGAGTTCCCGGACCACCATCGCTACAGCCGCACCGATTGGCAGCACATCGCGCGCGGCAGCCAGCGGGCGGATCTCGTCGTGACCACGGAGAAGGATCTCGTCAAGCTGGCGGCGTTCCCCTTTGCAACCGGCAAGCTGGTTGCGCTACGCATAGTCCCACGGGTCGACCCGGGAGAGGCGTTGGTCGAGGCGGTGCTGAGGCGAGCGGGTCTGTCCGCACGTGTCGGAGGGAGAATCTGATGGCGATCAGTCAAGAGCTGCTGGAAATTTTGGCCTGCCCGAAATGCAAAGGGGATGTCCGCTTGACCGAGACGCAGGATGGCTTGGTGTGCGACGCGTGTAAGCTCCTGTACCCGATCAAGGACGATATCCCCGTCATGCTCATCGACGAGGCGATTCGGCTGGAGTCGTAACCGCCGGTACCCGTACGCCTACCCGCACTCGGACAAGGCAGGCACGGTCCGGGTACGGGAACAGGTATGGGTGTGGGCATGGGAAGGACGAGGCGTTTTTTCCCCCGTGCGTAACCTGCCGCCCGGCTTCGACTTCGTTGGCGAAGGGCGCCTGCGCGTCGTGGTGCGCCGGGACGTGCGCGACGCGTTGCTGCCGCTGCTGCGCCAGTGGGCCTCGGAGATGCTCCCCCCGCCGCGGCCGCTGGCGGGTGGGCGGGGCGCGGCAGGCGTCTATCATCTCGGGGCGGAGCTGGCCGTGGTGCTGCGACCCTACCGGCGCGGCGGCTTGGTCCGTCGATTCGTCCGGGATGCCTTTTGCGGCGTGCGGCCGCGCCCGGTGCGCGAGCTGCTGGTCACGGAGGAGCTGCGCCGCCGAGGAGTACCGACCTTGGAGGTGCTGGCGGCTGCAGCGTACTGGCTGGCGCCGGGCTGCTACCGCGGCGCGCTGGTCAGTCGTGAGCTGCCCCTGGCGGTGAACCTGTGGCAGTACTTGCGCGAGGTCGATCGCGCGGAGCGGGCGCGCGTGTGTGCCGACGCGGCACAGGCGACCCGCCGCTTGCACGACGCCGGCGCCGTCCATCCCGATCTGAACTTGCAGAACTACTTGGTGCGGCGGGGTCCGGCCGGACGCGAGGTGCTGATCATCGACTTCGACCGCGTCCGCCTCGGACCGGTATCGGCGCGGCAGCGGCAGGCGGCGTTCAAGCGTATCTGCCGCTCCATCCGGCGCCTCGATCCGACGTCGGAAATCATCACGCTGGGATGCGTCGAGGCGCTGCACCACATTGCCGATCCAGACGGGTCCTGATGACCGGAGTCGGACCACCGCGGGAGACGAGCCCGCTGTGTACGGTGCATGTCGATACGGAGGTCGGTTTCCGCGGCGGCGAGGTGCAGGTGTTTCTGCTCCTCGAAGGGCTGCGCGCGCGCGGCGATCGGGTAGTGCTCGTTTGCCGGCCGAAAAGCGGCTGCGCAGAGGAGGCGGCGCGGCGGGGGATCGACTCGGTGACGATCCGCATGCGCAATCATCTCGATTTTGCGGCCGTTCCTGCGCTGGTGCGGGTCCTTCGTGAGTCCCGTGCCGATGTGGTGCATTTGCACACGGGGCGCGCCACGTGGCTCGGAGGGCTGGCGGCACGGGTCGCCGGTCTACCCGCTGTCGCCACGCGCCGCATGGACCGTCGCGTCACGCCTGGCTGGCGCGCCCGCCTGATGTTTGGCGTGCTCGTCGAGCGCGTCGTCGCCATCTCGCCAGCGGTGGCGGACGCCTTGGCTGCCGGCCATGTGGCGCCGGAACGAATTCGCGTCATTTCAAGTGCGGTCGACCCGGCGGCGTTGCGGCCGGCGGCCGACCGGGCAACGGTGCGGGCGCTCCTCGGCGCCGGGCCTCACGACCAGGTGTTGCTCGCCTTGGCGGCGCTCGTGCACGGCAAAGGACTGGATCTCTTGTTGGATGCGTTGAGCCTGCTCGGTCGGCAAAACATCCGCCCCTTGCTCTGGATTGGGGGGAGTGGCCCGGAACGGTCCGCCCTCGAAGCGCAGGTGAGTCGGCTGGGGCTGCGAGAACAGGTGCGCTTCCTCGGCCAGCGCCGCGACATAGCCGACCTCCTTGCGGCCTGCGATGTGTTCGTCACCTCGTCTCGGGAAGAGGGATTGGGCGTCGCGGCACTCGAGGCCATGGCGGCCGCTCGGCCCGTGGTCGCGACGGCGGTCGGAGGCCTCCGGAAAACGGTGATCGATGGCCAGACGGGGCTGTTGGTGCCGCCGGAGGACCCATGCGCCTTGGCCGACGCCCTCGGGCATCGTTTTGCCGACCCTTCTATGCTGGCCGA
>JBBITY010000002.1:0-1652 GCA_037440565.1 Desulfurellales bacterium | reverse complement strand
CGGTTGGATACTGACGGACGGCGCGCTGCGCGAGCGGCTCGCCGAGGCCGGGCCCCTGCACATCGCGCGCGGCTTTCACGCAGACGAAATGGTGGCGGCGTACCGCGCGTTGTATCAAGAGCTGAGAGACACATGGCAGAGGAGGTAGACGAGCCGCAACGGCCGCAGATCAGCGCGTGTATCATTGCGTGTAACGAGGCGGACCGCATCGGCGATTGCATCCGCTCGGTCCAGTGGTGCGACGAAATCGTGGTGGTGGACTCGCACTCGGCAGACCGGACGCGCGAGATCGCGGCCGAGCTCGGGGCGCGAGTGATCGAGCGCGATTGGCCGGGGTACGTTGCCCAGAAGGCGTTCGCCACCTGCGCCGCACGGTATGATTGGATTCTGTCGATCGACGCCGATGAAAGGGTGTCGCCGGAGTTACGTGGGGAAATCATCGCGCTGCGCGATGCGGGGTTTCCCGGCGCGGTGGCGTGGCGCGTGCGGCGCATGAGCTGTTATCTGGGCCGCTGGATTCGCCACGGCGCGTGGTATCCAGACTACGTGGTGCGCCTGTTCGATCGCCGCCACGGGCAATGGGGCGGCTACGATCCTCACGGTCGCTTCGAGGTGCAGGGACCGGTGGGGTGCCTGAAGCACGACCTCTGGCACTATCCGTACCGCGACTTCGCCGAACACTTACGCGGTATCGATCAGTACACGACGATCATGGCGCAGGGCATGTCCGCTCGTGGCCGGCGCGCCCGCCTATCCGACGTGGTTCTCCGTCCCTGGGTTCGCTTCGTGCGTTCCTACATCCTGCAGGCGGGCTTCCTCGATGGCTGGCGAGGGCTCCTGCTCGCGTATCTCGCCGCTCATTACGTGCGCCTGAAATACGCGAAGCTGCTCGTCCTACAGCGGCAGGACACGCCCCGCTGACCGATGCTGGTCCCGTGCCCGTACCCGTTCCCGAAGCCGGAACCGCTCACTTGGGTAGGGCACGGAAACCGCGCTTCCCCGGCCATCGGTTACAAGATTCGATTCGCCCGCAAAAATTCCTCCAACCGGCCGGCGACCTTGTCGAGCGCCAGGTGGGCGGTCACGAAGTTCCGCTGCGCCATGGCGATCGCCCGGCGTTCGGCCGGGCTCTGGCCCAGGAATTCCGCGAGCTGCGCGCTCATGCGTCCCGGGTCGAGGTCGATGAAACGCAGGCAGGGATCGGCCGGCAGCTCCTGCAGACCGGTGGATCGCGAGCAGAGCGTCGGTGTGCCGGTCAGGATGCCTTCCAGGGCAACGTTCTCGAAACCCGCCCAGCGTGATGGGACGACGAGGCAGTCGAGCGAGTACAGGTAGTCTGCGATATCGGGGGAGTAGGCTACGAAGTCGACGCGATCGCCCACGCCGAGACGGCGGGCCATTGCCTCCAACTGCGATTGCAGGATCCCGCGGCCCTTGAGCTTCAACCGCAGCGGTTTGTCGTGCAGGGCCGGGGGCAACCGCGCGAAGGCCTCGATCAACAGGTCGAAGCCCTTCTGCGGCTGGAATCGGCCCAGCGCGCCGATCACGAGTGCCTCGCGGCCATCGCGCTCCCAGCGGGGCGTGAACTCGTCGGGGTCGACCGGGTTGTGCAGCACGGCGTGCGGGATGGCATCGAAGCGCCGCGCGCCGAG
>JBBITY010000001.1:43496-44170 GCA_037440565.1 Desulfurellales bacterium | reverse complement strand
GCGCTGGAGTGTGTCAACCGCGCCAGGGAGACCGCCTCTTGCTGGTCCGCTTCGACGTCTCCACCGTGTGGGTACAGCGGCCGTCTCGACCGACCGTTTCTCTCGCTCGAACGGGCACTTAGCCCATATCCGGCGAAGTTTTCAGCGGCGGCACGGGCTCGCTTGCAATCGCTGCCTTGGTTCCATATCGATGATGGCCGAGCAACTTCACGGGGGGATCCCATGAACATCCTGTGGGAACTGGTGAATGTCGCGGCGCCAGACGGTGCGATGCCAGCCTTTTTGGCGCGGCCAACCACCGGACAGCATCCGGCGCTAATCGTCGTTATGGAAGCGTTTGGCCTGAATAGCCATATCAAGGACGTGGCCAAGCGCATTGCGGCCGAGGGATACGTCGCCCTCGCGCCCAATATGTACTACCGGGAAAAGGGCGCCGTCGTGGGCTACGACAATCTGCCGGAGGCGCTCCGGCTCATGAGCACGCTGAGCGACGACAAGATCGTCGCCGACCTGGCTGCCGTCATCGGCTTCTTGCAGAAACAGGACTGGGTTCGCGCCGATCGTGTCGGTATCACGGGGTTCTGCATGGGCGGGCGCATCACTTTTCTCGCTGCGTGCCGGAACACCGGGCTCAAGGCCGCAGCGCCGTTCTACGGCGGCGGCATCGGCGGCTT
>JBBITY010000001.1:39198-43467 GCA_037440565.1 Desulfurellales bacterium | reverse complement strand
AGCTGCCCGATACTGTTGTTTTTCGGCGATCAGGACCCGTTCATTCCAAACGAGGAGGTCGAGCGCATCAAATCCACGCTCGCCACGCTCGCCAAGCCAGCGGAAGTGAAGGTGTACGCGGGATCGCCGCACGGTTTCTTCTGCAACGAACGCGACTCCTACCGTCCCGCTGCGGCGAAGGATGCTTGGGAGCGACTGCTCAAGTTCTTCGCGCTGCACCTCAAGTCGTGATCGCCGCCGCAACCCGGGCGGCGTGTTTGGCCCAGTGGAAGCGGTCTCCAAGACCTGATAGCTGACCCCTGAGGGCTGGTTCCATGCGCATCATCTTGATCGGGCAGGCGGCATTCGCTGAGCAGGTTCTCGACGGGTTGCGCGCACGCGGGCACGAGGTCGTCGCAACATACTGTCCGCCCGACACTCCGGGCGGCAAGCTGGACCCACTGAAGGCCCGCGCCCAGATGCTCGGCATCCCGATCCGACAGCACCGTTCACTCAAGGGCGAGGAAGTGCGCCGGGAATTCGCCGACCTGAAAGCCGATCTCGGCGTGATGGCCTATGTGACCCAAATCGTCCCCCTGCCGATCATCGAGACGCCGCGACTGGGAAGCATTTGTTTTCACCCATCACTGCTGCCCAAGTACCGGGGCGGCAGCGCGATCCCGTGGCAGATCATCAAAGGCGAGACGCGCACGGGCGTGACGGTCTTCTGGGCCGACGCCGGCATCGACACCGGCCCGATCCTCCTCCAGAAGGAGGCGGCGATCGGGCCCGACGACACCGCCGGCTCTTTGTACTACCAGACGCTCTTCCCAATCGGGGTCGAGGCGGTCCTGGAATCGGTTGATCTGGTGGCGGCAGGCAGAGCCCCGCGCATCCCACAGGATGGGACCGTTGCCTCCTACGACCCGCTGCTTCGCGACGAGCATGCCCAGATCGAGTGGACGCGCCCCGTGCAGCAGGTCTACAACCTGATCCGGGGTTGTGACCCACAGCCCGGAGCGTACTTCGTTCGCGATGGGGCGAAGCTGCGCTGCTATGATGCCCGGCGGGCGGCTCGCACCGACGTGGCCCCAGGGGTGGTGGGCGAGATCGTCGATGACGGCATCGTGGTCGGGGCGACCGAGGGTGCGATTCGCATTGGCCGCCTGCGCATCGGAGACAAGAAAGTGCCGGCGAGCGACGCGGCAAGAGCGTTGGGCCTGCAGCCGGGCACGGTGTTGTAGCTCCGCCGCGCAGCTACTTCCTGCTATCCAGATACTCCAGTTCCAACAGCAGCGCGCCCCCGTCCACCATTTGGCCCTCGCTGACGTGGATCTTGCGGACCACGGCGGCAGCTTCAGCGACGATGCGATTTTCCATCTTCATCGCTTCCAGGATCAGCAGGCCGTCACCCGCCGCGACTTGCTGGCCTTCGCGTGCGAGAACCTGCAAGACCTTGCCGGGCATCGGGGCGACGACTTGTGGTGAAGCGAGGGCCCCCGGCCCTCCAGCCGTGGCGCCACCAGCCTCGGGCGTGAGCACGTACACGTCGCCGTCCAGTCCCACGTGGTACGTCTGCCCGACGCGGGCGATGCGTGCGGTTCGTGCTCGGCCGCCGACGACCAGGTAGAGCGTCGAGGGGTCCAGCAGAGCGGCTTCGACGTCGTGCGGTTGCCCGTTGACTGCAACCTGAAAGCGTCCATTGCCCGTGCGGTGGAGCTCGAGGGTGAGGTGCTGGTCGCGGTGCCGGAAGGTGTGGTGCATATCGCGGTCTGTGATTCGACAGCCGTGGCCGCTACGCGGTGCCCAGTCGCCACGCGCCCAGAGTCTGCCACGGGGTTGGCGGCGCGGCCGAGCCACCGCGGGCGAGTGGCGCCGCTGGCGCGAGCACGCTGTGTAGAGCGGCCGCGACGGCGGCCACGTCAGCATGCGCCGCCGCGGCGCGCCACCCGGCGAAATGCTCTTCGATGAAGTGGGTATGCGTGTTGCCGGTTGCGAACTGATCGTGCTCCAGCACGTCGATGAGAAACGGGATGCTGGTTGTGAGGCCGAGGATGACATATTCGCGCAACGCGGCGATCATGCGGCGCCGGGCCGCCTCCCGGTCGGCTCCCCACACTGACAACTTGGCAAGCATCGGGTCGTAATGCAGCGGGATGTCGTAGTCGGCGCAAATTCCGGAGTCGACCCGCACGCCAGGCCCTTGCGGCTCCTGCAGGACGGCGATGCGCCCCGGGCTGGGCAGAAAGTGCTGGGCCGGGTCCTCGGCGTATATCCGGCACTCGATGGCGTGCCCGCGCGGCCGGATCTCTTCCTGCTCGAGCCACAGGCGTTCGCCGGCGGCGATGCGAATCTGTGCTTGGACGAGGTCGATCCCCGTCACCCACTCGGTTATCGGATGCTCCACCTGCAAGCGCGTGTTCATCTCGAGGAAATAGAACTCGCCGCCCTCGGTGGAGAGGAACTCCACCGTTCCCGCGTTGACGTACTGGACACTGCGCGCGGCTGCGATCGCTGCAGCGGTGAGGCGCTGGCGTACCGCAGGTGACACGGCTGGGGAGGGAGTCTCTTCCACGATCTTCTGATATCGGCGCTGGATCGAGCACTCGCGTTCGCCGAGATGCACGACGTTTCCGTGGTGGTCGGCCAGGATCTGCACCTCGATGTGGCGGGGGCGCTCGAAGTACCGCTCCATGAACAGGCGGCCGTCGCCGAAGGCCGCGCGCGCTTCGCGCTCGGCGGCGGCAAATGCGGCCATGAACTCCTTCGCATCGCGCACCATCCGCATGCCCTTGCCGCCGCCGCCAGCGGCGGCCTTGATGAGCAGCGGAAAGCCCAGTTTCGCAGCCGCAGCGCGCAGCTCGACCTCGGCCGTCGGCGGCGCTTGCACCGCCGGCACCACCGGGACACCGGCGGCTGCGACGAGATCCCGCGCCCGCGTCTTGTCGCCCATGGCCGCGATGGCCGGCGCGCCGGGGCCGATAAAGGTCATCCCGGCATCGTGCACAGCCTGCGCGAAGCGCGCGCTCTCCGATAGAAAGCCGTAACCCGGATGGATGGCGTCCGCACGAGTTGCGCCGGCGGCCGCGAGAATCGCCGCAATGTTGAGATAGCTCTCTTGACTTGGCGCCGGGCCCACACACCTCGCTTCGTCTGCGGCGCGCACATGCGGCGCGTCTCGGTCGGCCTCGGAGTGGATGGCGACCGTCGCGATGCCCATCTCGCGACAGGCCCGCGCGATGCGAATCGCGATCTCACCGCGGTTGGCAATCAAGATCTTGCGGAACATCGCCGAGGGGTATCCAGTGACAAACAACGAACCGCGCCTGAGGACCCGAGGAGGGCAGGGAGCTGGCGGCAGACAGGGGCCGACTCGGTGCTCATCGCTCTCCTCATCGCGCTCACATTCGATAGATGCCAACCCGCGTCTCCGGGATCGGCGCGTTCATCGCGGCCGCCAAGCCTAAACCCAAGGCGTCGCGAGTGTCCAGTGGATCGAGGACGCCATCGTCCCAAAGCCGCGCCGTTGAGTAATAGGCATTGCCCTCCTCTTCGTATTTTTTCAGGATCGGGGCGACGAAGCGTTCTTGTTCCTCGGGGCTCATCGTTTCCCCTCGTGCGGCGAGCTGCTGAAGCTTCACGGTCAGCAAGGTGCTGGCCGCCTGCTCGCCTCCCATCACTGAAATGCGGGCGTTGGGCCACATCCACAGGAAACGCGGACCGTACGCCCGTCCGCACATGCCGTAGTTGCCCGCGCCGTTGGACGCGCCGACGATGACCGTGAACTTCGGCACGGCGGCATTGGCAACGGCATGCACCATTTTCGCTCCGTCCTTTGTAATTCCCCCCTGTTCATAGCGTTTGCCGACGATGAAGCCGGTGATGTTCTGCAGAAAGAGCAACGGAATGCGGCGCTGGCAGCACAGCTCGATGAAATGTGTGCCTTTCAGGGCCGATTCGGAAAACAACACGCCGTTGTTGGCGACGATGCCCACTGGGTAGCCGTGGATGCGGGCGAAGCCCGTCACCAGGGTCGGGCCGTACAGCGCCTTGAACTCCTGCATCCGACTGCCGTCTACGAGGCGAGCGATCACCTCGCGGATGTCGTACGGCTGGCGGGGATCGGCGGGGATGCAGCCGTACAGCTCGGTAGGATCGTAGGCCGGGTCCTCGGCGGGCTCCGGCTCGATCGCCGGCGAGGGCGCCGGTCCGAGGCTGGTGAAAATCCGCCGCGTAATAGCAATCGCGTCCTCGTCGTTCATGGCCAGATGATCCGACACTCCAGAAATG
>JBBITY010000001.1:33392-39170 GCA_037440565.1 Desulfurellales bacterium | reverse complement strand
GCCGCCCAGTTCTTCCGCCGTGACTTCTTCGCCCGTCGCGGCCTTGACCAACGGCGGGCCGCCGAGAAAGATGGTGCCCATGCCACGCACGATAACGTTCTCGTCGCACATCGCCGGGACGTACGCGCCCCCCGCTGTGCACGAGCCCATCACCACCGCGATCTGCGGGATGCCGATGGCCGACAGCCGTGCCTCGTTGTAGAAGATGCGCCCGAAGTGCTCGCGATCCGGGAAAATCTCCGCCTGCAGTGGCAGGAAGGCTCCGCCGGAATCGACCAGGTAGACGCACGGCAGGCGGTTCTCCGCCGCGATTTCTTGCGCCCGCAGGTGCTTCTTCACCGTCATCGGGAAATATGTCCCGCCTTTCACCGTGGCGTCATTGGCGACGATCACAGCCTGGCGATTCTGGATCGTTCCGATGCCGGTGATGATGCCTGCGCCTGGTGCATCGCCCCCGTACAAGCCGTAGGCGGCGAGCGGCGACAGCTCCAGGAAGGGCGTTCCCGGATCGAGCAGTGCCTCCACCCGCTCACGCGGCAGCAGCTTGCCGCGCTCCTTGTGTCGCGCGCGTGCTTCCGGCGGCCCACCCGGCCGGGCGGCCGCCAAGCGCTCGCGCAGCTCGGTTACCAGCGCCTGCATCCGCCGCCGGTTCGCCTGGAACTCCGGGTCCCCGGTGCGAATCTTTGATTCGATGCGCTTCATAGAGTCAATGAATCATCCACGGTTCTCGGGATCATCGGGCGTCTGTTACGTGGGCGCGGCCAGGATCGCGCCCTGCCGGCGCAGTTCGGCTTGCAGGGCGCCGACGTCGAGTCGCTTCGGCGAGATGCCTGCCTTGACTGCCATCGCGGCCGCGACGCCAGCGGCCTCGCCCGTGACCATGCACGCAGGAATTTCCTTGGTGGCGTGGTGGGTGCGATGATCCACGGAGATACAGCGCCCGGCAACGAGCAAGTTCTCGAACTCTCTTGTCTGCAGCGAGCGATACGGCAGCCAGTAGCGGGCACCATACTTCGTCCAGTGTCCGGTGATGCCGATGGCGTCATCGAGTGGGCGGTCCATATCCTCTCGGCGCAGCACGTATTCGCCGATCAGCCGGCGGCTCTCGGTGATACCCAGTTGGGTGGCGATGTCGCACAGGTGGGCGTGTCGAAACTGCGGGACCTCGTGTCGCAGGCGGTCGACTTCCCTCATCACCTGTTTGCGGCACTCCACCTCCGCCAAGGTGAGGTCGCCGGGATCGGTGGCGTCGATCTTCCGGATGACGCGCTCGGCCGCGCCCCACGGGACGAGCACCTGATCTTTTCCGACGGTGCGAAAGAACCACCCCCCTGCCGCCACCGCCTCCTCGACATCAGTCACGCCCCCCATGCGGAACCACAACCACGGCAGCACTTTCTCTGCCTCGAAGGGCACGCCGGCGGCGGCAAAGATATCGCCGTCACCGGTCGCGTCGATGACGGCATCGGCCAGGATCGCCTTCCGGCCCGACTTGGTCTGCACGGCGACACCGGTGAGGCGGTTCCCGTCGATGAGCGGCTCACAAGCCCAGACGTGAAAAAGCAGCCGCACTCCGCTCGACTCCGCCATCGTGTTGAGGGCGAAACGGAACTCCTCCGGGTCATAGGCAACGGAGTAGCGAACTCGGTGTGGACCTGATCCCCACACCAGGCCCCAACGCCGGCTGTGTTCCACCAGTTGCTCGTCGAACGAGCCCCACTGCTCGCGCGGCGGAAAGTAGGCGCCACCGCGCGCGCCGACTCGTTCGACGACCTCCTGACAGAGCCCGCCGATGACCTGGTTACCGTTTCCGTCATCCAGCGTGAGCAGCAGTGCGATCAACCCGCCAGTGGCCAAGCCGCCCAGCGACCCGTAGCGTTCGACCAGCACGGTGTCCGCGCCCTGGCGTGCCGCTGCGACCGCGGCTGCCGTACCGGCGGCGCCACCGCCGACGACGAGCACCTGGGTGTGCGCATACACCGGCGTGCGGCGTGCCGCTTCCTCGACGAATGCCGTCACGCGCTCCCCTTGCGGTTCTCGCGCGGCCCGGCCTTTGCGGCCACTGGTCGCTTCGGTCGGAAATGCGGCATCACTTCGCGGGCGAACAGCGCAGTGCTTTTCCGCGCCTTTTCATGTGGCATGTCGCCAATGCGCGCCCCGCCAATGAAGAGGCCAATGCCGAGGTCCTTGACGATCTCTGTCAACCGGTCGCGAACGGTGTTGGGGCTGCCGAACAGGATGTATCCTTCGCGTTCCAGCTCTTCGAAGCTCAGCTCTGAGGGGGGCCGCAACTCGGCGGCGAGAAACCGCAGCAGCGACTCCTCGCTCAGGTACCCAGGCGGCACGAGGAATTGGGGCGGAATCTTCAAGCCGCGCCGAAACAGCCACAGGAAGTGGTCCTTCGATTCCCGCCGCGCGCGGGCGTCGGTTTCCGCAACATAGGTGGGAAGAGCAAGGCCGAGCTGCTCCGGCGGCGCTCGGTAGCCAGCCCGCTCTGCTTCCGCCTTGTATTCCTCCAGCAGGCGCTTGGTGTGCGCGTACGAAGTGAAGACGGTCACGAACGGGTAGCGGTGCCGGACGGCGAATTGGATGGTCTCTGGGCTGCCCTGCGAAGGAAGCCATATGGGCGGGTGGGGCCGTTGCAAGGGGCGCGGCCAGATGTTCGCATAGCGGACCCGATAGTGCTTCCCTTCGAAGCAAAACGGCCCTTCGTGGGTCCACGAGCGCACGATGAGGTCGTGCGCCTCATAGAAGCGCTCGCGCGATGCGGTCGGGTTGACGCCGAGCGAGAGGTATTCGCAACCGATGCCGCGCACGAATCCGGAGATGATCCGCCCGCCGGAAAGGACATCGAGCATCGCGATTTCTTCCGCGACCCGCAGCGGGTGCTCGCGGAGCGCGATGGCGTTGCCCAGTATGGCGATCTTGGACCGCGTGGTGCGCCGCGCCAGCGCGGCTGCCATCAGATTGGGGGACGGCATCGTGCCGTACGCGCTTTGGTGGTGCTCGTTGACGCCGAGGCCGTCAAAGCCCAGCTTCTCCGCTTCTTCGAGTTCGTCGAGGTACTCGTTGTACAGGCGGTGGCCGCGCTTGGGGTCATAGAAGCGGTTGGGTAGGGTGACCCACGACGAGGCGTAGGCGCGGTCGAAATCGGCCGGGAGGTGCGGCCAGGGCATGAGATGGAAGTAGTAGAACTCCAGCATGGCGGCCCGGTCAGGCGCTCAGGAAGTCGATGACCAGTCGGCTGAACGTGGCGCTCTGCTCCAGCGGGACTAGGTGCCCGCACTCCGGTAGCACCTTCAACGTTCCGTAGGGCAAGAGCGCGGCCAGGGCCTCGCCGTGCTCGGGGGGGAGGAAGGTGTCATTCTGGCCCCAGACGATCAGCGTCGGCGCGTTCACGCGCGGCAGCCGTTGCTGCAGTTTCCGGTCGTACAAATACGGGTTCCAGGCGAGCCGGGCGAGGGTGGTGAACTCCCGGTAGGCGCGCACCACCACGTCGGGGCCGTACTCGGCCGGGACGATCTGGGCGACGCGCGTCTCGTCGCAGAAGAGATGCTGCAACGTCTCTTCGATCGAATTCGCAAATACGTCGTAGCGCTCGATCCCATCCACCTTGATGCCCGCCGGGGCGGCGAGGATGAGTCGGTCGAGTCGCTCGGGATGTGCCACGGCAAATGCCGCGGCGATCCATCCGCCGAGCGACGTCCCGACCACAGAGACGCGTTCGATTTCGAGCAGGTCCAGCAAGTCGAGATAGTGGAACACGAGGTCGTCGATTTCGTCCAGCCATTCGGGACGCTCGCTCTTGCCGAAGCCGGGGTGGTCCGGGGCGATGACGCGGAAGCGGCTGGCAAGTTGATCATGATACGGTGACCAGAGGTCGGCGCCGAACTCCGGATGCAATACGAGCAACGGCCGGCCGCGACCGCTCTGCATGATGTGCGTCCGCACGCCGCGCACACGGAGAAAGTCACTGCGGTGCGCCATCGAAGCCCGATGCTTACACCGACGATTCCAGCGGGGCAATCAGGTTCACTGCACTGCCCGGGTCGGCTTATGGCTCGATTCCGCCGCGGCGGAGGAAGCGCCGCACCGTTTCTGCGAGCGCTAGCGGCTGGTCGATCATGACGTGGTGGTGGGCGCCGGCGATCTCTGCGGTCTCCCCATGAGGGGTGACCGCCGCCAGCTCAGCCAGCGCGGCGGCCGAGACGAGCTGGCTCTCCGATCCGCGCACGAACAGCGCAGGACACCAGACCGCACTCAAAGCGGCTGTCAGGTCGCACGGCCGCGTGTTGACCATGGCGCGCCGATCGAACTTCAGCGTCCATCTCCCGTCGGCTTCCTGTCGGACCGCGTGCCGCGCCATATGGGAGAGGACTTCTGCAGAGGCCCCGTTAGCGGCCGGGAGCAGCCGAAACCGGCGGATCGCCTCCTCCAATGATGCGTACACGGGGTGCGGCAGCCTGCGCAGGGCTCCCATGAAGCGCGCAGCCTGTTCGGTGACCTTGATGCGGGTATCGACGACGATCAGCGCTGCGAGGCGTTCGCGCAGCGCGCTGGCGGCCGCAACCGCGACGAGTCCCCCGAACGAGTGGCCAGCGACCGTGAGCTGCCGCAGCTCCAGCGCCTCGGCCAGACGCCGGACGTCCGCTGCATGATACTCGAGACCGTACTCGCCTGCTTCCGCCCAGTCGCTATCCCCGTGCCCGCGTAGGTCCAATGCCAGCACGCGGTAGCGGTCGACCAGGCGCGCCGCGAACCAATCCCACCAATGGGCGTGTGCCGAGCCCCCATGCAGCAGCAGCACCGGGGGCCGAGCGGTCTCCCCGTACTCGAGATAGTGAAGCCGCAGACCGTTGATGCGGATGAAGCGGTCTCGCGGCCGGATCATGGCCTCAACGGATCGCATCCCGCTGACTCACTGGCTGCATCCCGGTGGCTCCACTTCTCTGTGGTGTCCACCTATCGCAGCGACGACCACGCACTCCTGATTGGGAGTGCGTACTGGCCGCGGGCGGGGATGGCGTCGCTGATTCGCGTCGCCTCGATCTCCAACAGCGCTCCCTCCAGCGAGGCGACCGGCCGCCCGACGTCGACGATCAGATACCCCTCGATCGGCCGGTCGCGACTGAAGTCGACCTCGCCAAGAAGCGACTGCTTGAGCTGGTTCTTCAGGACGCTCTTCGCTGCTTCGTACAGACCCCCGGGCGGGCGGCGTCCGTTGCGCTGCGCCAGGTAGGAGAGATCCGCTGCTCCGAGTTCAGCCCGTTCCAGAATCTCGATCGCCCGCGGGCGGTCGAATGCGCGGCCGCTCGTCCCGTCCGGCAGGCGAAGCCGCACGCCCAAGGGGCTGAAATGCAGCGGCTGCTCGCTGTAGGTCTCGAAACGCGCATGTACGGCCATCAGGCGCGACGGCGCGTCCGCGAGTCGTGGACTCACTATGAGCCGATACGACGGTATGGCGGTGGCGAACAGGGATGGGGCGACTTCGACCGTTGTGACCGTCAGCTCTTCTGCTGGTTCCACCTCGTGCTTTGCCCAGGGTGGCAACGCACAGCCCGCGACCCCGAACAACAGCAGCGCACCCGCCACCAAGCGCCGGATCCCCTTCACAGCTCTCCGCTCCCGACAGCGCCAGATGTTATCGCATCATCGCGGACAATTCACGCCGTACGCTGGTAGGCGCGGGCCTCGTCACTCAGGTTCATCGGCGGGCAGTTCCCCGCGGAACACGGCCTGGGCCTCCGCGCGCAACGGCGCGGGGTCGCGTTCGTAGCG
>JBBITY010000001.1:25849-33378 GCA_037440565.1 Desulfurellales bacterium | reverse complement strand
TTCGAGCCGCGCCACGCCGGCGACGCGGGCGAGCGTGCCGGCTTGACGAGCCGTGAGGTGGTAGCGTTTCGCGGCTTGATCGCGGTCCGCATCGAGAAAGAGCGATTCGCAATAGAAGATGTCAGCACCGCGGACGAGAGCCGTAATGCGTGCGACGTTGTCGCGGGAAAAGACCGTATCGACCACGTAGGCGATCTTCTGCCCAGGCGTTTCGACCAAGAGGCGACGGCGCAGCTCGCCGACCGGAAAAGTTGCCTCGCGCCAGGTCTCCCCCTCGCGCCACTCGGCGCGGATCGGCGTGTCCTCGGCGAGGCCGTCCCGGACGGCGGCCTTGAGGACGTTGAGCCACCGTCCTGCCGGAATGCCCAGCGCGGCCAGTCGCTCCGGGCGGACATTCAGGCGCGTCTTCTCAACGAGCGCAAAACCGAGACACGGGATGCGGTGATCGAGGTGTGCCGCCACGACGCTGCAGTCGGCGGTCTCGTACAACGTCCCGTTGAACGGGTGCCGGCCGAGCGGCTCCGGGGCGAACGCCGTGCGCGCCGGAAAGCGGACGGCCTCGATCTGATCAGGGCTGACCTCGTGAACGGTGAGCACAAACGGGTACGAGTCGGTCAGGTTCCATGTGTAGCCCGCGAGCTTGCCCAGCACGTTGTGAATGATCCCCACCGGCCCATAGAGGTCGACCTGGCGGTCGCGGGCCAAGAAAATCCGCAGGAGGTGATCGAAACCGACGAAATGGTCCATGTGGGTGTGGGAAACGAACACATGGGTGATCTTGAGCAGGGCGGCGGCTGGCTGGCGGTCGATGCGGCCCAGGTCGAACAGCAAGGCCCGGCCCTGGTAGCGGAGGGATACGTAGAGACCCGGGTCACCGAACGGCGGATTCACCAGGCGGGGGACGAAGGCCGACTTCATAGATGAAGAGACTCTATATGGAAACGCCCCGAACGGAAACGTGGGCTGTTGACAGCTCCTGCGGTTCCGTGTTGTGAGTGGCAGCCAAGGGGTGGCGAAGGTTTCAGGCGATGCGTGAAGGCCGGCAGGTGGGGGATGCGTGGCGACGGGATCTAGCCAGGTTCGTCGTTTCGATCCTGGCATTCGCGTGCGTCGCGACTGCCATTGCGTCCTGCGGTGACGAGGACCTCATTTTCCCCGGCGAGGTGCCGACGGCCACGAGCCGGCCCGAGCCAACCGATACCCCCGACGGGGAAGAGTAACGCCCAAACGCGGCTGGTGAGTGCTTACCGGGCTCCTGCATCCCGCGGCCGGGCGTATTTGCCCCGGTGGTCGATTCAAGTTAAGAGGCGTCGGGTTGCGCGGGGTGCCGGTGAGGATTGAGGTGAGTGCCTGCCTGCTGGCGGGTCTGTTGGTGGGAACGGTCGGCAGCGAGGAATCGGCTTGGGGTGTGCAAGCCCCCGTGGCGGGCCGGACGCTTGAGATCACCGGACATCTCGAAGCGCGCGAGGTGATCGAGGCGAACGGGTCCACTGCAGAAGACCGCACCTTCGAGCAGTTCTCGGCGCGGTTGCGCTACCCGACGAGTGGCGTCCTCGCATTGGAGTCGGCGTTCACGGTACAGAACGGCGGTCCGACCAGCGAGCATGAAGGCGCCGGACCTTACAACCTGGACGATGTGTTCCAGAGCCGTTCCCCCGCAGTGGAATGCGAAGAAGCGTTCTTGGACGCGCACCTCGCGCGGGTGGACCTCCGCATTGGCAAGCAGAAGATTGCCTGGGGCAAGCTCGATCGCGTGCAGCCGGTCGACCTGTTGAATCCCGAGCGCTACACGGATCCGTTCATGCTCGAAGAGGACGAGCGCAAAATCGGCGTGCCAGCCGTTCAGGCGTCGTACTTTCTGCCGCCCCGGGCATGGATTCCGGAGGAGGCGCGTCCGACGGCGGTGTGGGTTCCGCAATACGTTCCGTTTCGGTTTCCACGTCCGGGCGAGCGCTGGTTTTCGCCCGCGGCGATGCCGCCGGACACGTTTTTCGTTCCGGCGGATGTCTTTCCCCTCCCGGGCGGGGGGACCAATCCGAGTTTTGCGGTGCCGGTCGGTTTCCGCGCGCGCAACGTGCCCTCGCCGGCGCTGCGCCTGGAAAATTCCGGCTATGCCGCGCGCTTCGCCGGTTTCTCGGGAGGAGTCGACTACGCGCTGTACTACTATCACGGCTTCGACGCGCTGCCCGCCTTCCGCATGACAGCAGAGGCCCTTGCAGCGCCGGACCCCGGTTCGCTGCTCGGCTTTCGCTTCGCGGCGCGGACGGAGCTGACGCCCATCTTTCGCACCATCGACATGTGGGGGGCCGACGCGGCATATGCCGCCGGAGACGTCAGCCTGCGGGCCGAAGCGGCGTTCATCAATGGGCGGCCGTTCAGTCGCGACCTGCGATTTCTGATCGACGATCCGCAGCGCTTGGCACCGCAAATCCGGGAGGCAGTAACACAGTTTCAGCAGGGGAGCTCCAGTGTGCCGGTCGATCTGGGCGCTTCTTTTGTCGAGCGCGACGCCGTCGAGTGGGGCATTGGCGCCGACTACGACCTGTCCGGTACCCTGCTGTTGCTCCAGGTGAATCAAACCGACGTGCTCGATAACCAAGCCGATCTCCTCATCAAAGATATCGAGACACGGCTTCTTGCCAACCTCCGGAAGAACTTTTGGCACGACAGCCTGGCGATGCAACTGGTCGCCCAACACGCGCTCGAAAGCGATTACACGCTATGGTTGCCGCGGCTGACCTACCGGGTGTGGGAAAGCATCGAACTGCGTGTCGGCTACCTGTACATCGCCGGGCGCAGGAGCTCGGTCGGCGGCCAGTACAAGCGCAACGATCAAGCTTTCGTGCGAGTACGGTACCTGTTCTGACCAATCCGTCAGCGCGCCTTGGCTGTGCGGTCGAGCTCCCGGCGCACCTCGCGCTCGCGGATCGCCGCCCGCTTGTCGTACCGCTTCTTGCCCCGTGCCAGCGCGAGCTCGACCTTGGCGCGTCCGTTCTTGAAGTACAGGCGCAGGGGAATCAGCGTCAGGCCGCGCTCCTTCACTTTGCCGTGCAGGCGCGCGATCTCGTGCCCGTGCAGGAGCAGCTTGCGCGTGCGGGTCGGCTCGTGCCCGAACTGCGAGGCCGGACCGTACGGGCTGATGTGAGCGTTCCACAGCCAGGCCTCACCATGCTCGATGCGCCCGTAACTGTCCTTCAGATTAGCCTTGCCTTCGCGCAGGGCCTTGACCTCGCTGCCGGTGAGCACAATCCCGGCCTCGAATGTTTCCTCGATGATGTAATCGTGCCGGGCCCGGCGATTGACGGCAATATCCCGCTGCTGGTCCTTCGGTGCGACCACGGGCGCACCGTAGCATGTCGCTGGTGCGTCTTCACCGTCTCCGAGGGGTGCATCCCCCCTGCCGAGATCCGGTTCCCCACTCGTAGTGGCACCGATCCCTCCCTACCCGACACCTGTGGCATGCGCCGCCGCGGTGCGGATGCGGGCGTTGAGCGCTTCGTGTTCGGGCACCGGCAGCGTGATTGAGCTGACCCGGGGCGCCGGAGCACGGAGGCGTTGGATGCGTTCAGCCGCCGCGACGAGCGGTGCCTCGCTCAACTCGCCGTGCGCAAGGGCTGTGGCGATCCGCTCGGCTGTGCGTCGAGACTCGGCGAGGTCATTGCAGATCAGCACCCAGTCGACGCCACTCTGCAGCGCTGCCACGGCGCCTTCGGGGATCGACCAGTGTGCGCTGATGGCGCGCATCCCGAGGTCGTCGCTGACGACGACTCCGGCAAAGCCCATTTCCTGGCGCAGGAGGTTCTGCAAAGTTCGCCGCGACAACGTCGCCGGTTGGTGCGGATCCAGTGCTGGGTACACGACGTGCGCGGTCATGAGAAGGGGCACGCCCACCGCGATGGCAGCGCGAAACGGCAGCAGCTCCGTTGAGTCCAACGCGGCGCGACTCCGCATCGCAACGGGCAATTCGGTGTGCGAGTCGCGGTCCGTATCGCCATGGCCCGGAAAGTGTTTGCCACACGGCAGGACCCCGCCCGCTTGTAGACCCCGCAGGAAGGCAATGGCGAAGGTCGCGACCTCTTCCGGACGGTTGCTGAACGCTCGATCGCCGATGATCGGGTTGTCGGGGTTAGAGTCCACGTCCAAGACCGGTGCGAAGTTGATGTCGATGCCCACGCTCGCCAGCTCAGTTCCCATGGCAAGGCCGACGGCGTAGGCCAGGTCGGGATCGCCCGTGCGTCCGATCTCGCGCGCTGGGGGAAACTGGGTGAACGGCGCGCCCAATCGAGTCACGCGGCCACCTTCGTGATCGATGGAGACCAGGGGTCGGGAGGGGATCTCGTGCAGGGCGGCCGTAAGACCCCGGAGCTGTTCAACGCTTTCGACGTTGCGCCGAAAGAGAATGACCCCACTCGGCCCCAGGGCGCGGAGCGCCGCGGTAGTGTCGCCGTCCAACACCGGCCCGGGAATCCCGGTCATGATCACCTGCCCGGCCAGTCGGCGTAACCGGTTCATTGGCCCCTTTGATAGCAAGCACCTGCCGCGGCGCACCAGACCGCCGCTCCGCCGATCGGACTGGCCACCTGGACTTCGCCGGACGGCCTGTGGTACGAGCGCCCAGGGTTAGGCCGGATGCCGCGCCGTGAAACGCACGCGCTACATCGTCGTCGAAGGACCGATCGGGGTTGGCAAGACGACCCTGGCGCGCCTGCTCGCCGACGAGCTGCACGCCCGCGCGGTGCTCGAACGGGTGGATGACAACCCGTTCCTCCGCCGCTTTTACGAGGATCCTGAGAAATACGCCTTTCCGGCGCAGTTGTTTTTCCTTCTGACGCGCTATCGACAGCAGCAGGAACTTGCACAACAAGACCTTTTTCGCCAGAATCTCGTCTCGGATTACTTATTTGCCAAGGACCATCTCTTTGCGCAGGTCAATCTGGATGCGGACGAGTTTGCGCTGTATCGCCAGCTCTTCGGTCTGCTCGGTGCGCGAATCCCGAAACCGGACCTGGTGGTGTACTTGCAGGCGCGCCTCGATGTCCTGCTGGCGCGGTTGCGCAAACGGGCGCGGGACTACGAACGGCACATCACGCCGGAATACGTACAACGGGTAGCGGAGGCTTACAAAGACTATTTCTTTCACTACGACGACACGCCCCTGCTCGTGGTCAACTGCTCGGAGATCGATTTCGTGGAGCACTCGGAGCACACGGCCGATCTGATCCGTGAGATCCGCGAGATGGGGCAAGGAGTGCAGCACTACATACCGCTTGGATCCAGATAAAGCTCGGCAGTAACCGGGTGAAGTCGGACCGAGACGCAAGGCATTGTCGGGACAGGATTTCAGGTTCAATTGGGAAAGGGCGTGAGCGGGGACGCACGACCCGACTCGGCGGCGCCCAGACCCCACCCGCGAACCACGCAATCCACACGTGCTCCGGCAGCGGCCCTCCGCGACTCGGTCTCGGAGGGCCTTTGTATGGAGCAGAAAGTCACAGTCCCCGAGATCATCAAGGCCAAGGGGAGCGGCCGGCCGATCGTGGCGCTGACGGCGTACGATTACCCCTTTGCGCGCATCGCTGACGAAGCGGGCGTGGACATCCTCCTCGTCGGCGACTCGTTGGGGATGGTCGTCCAAGGCCTTGAGACCACCTTGCCGGTCACCATGGATGAGATGGTCTACCACACGCGCATGGTGGCGCGCGCGCGCACACGGGCATTGCTGGTGGCCGACATGCCGTTCCTTTCGTACCAGGTGAGTTCGGCGGAAGCGGTGGCCAACGCTGGGCGTCTGATCAAGGAGGGCGGCGCCGAGGCGGTGAAGCTCGAGGGCGGCTGTTCCATGGCGGAGACCATTCGCCGCATCACGGTGGTTGACATCCCGGTGATGGGGCACATCGGCCTCACGCCGCAATCCGTTCACCGGATGGGCGGCCACAAGGTGCAGGGACGGCGCCGGGGGCAAGCGCCAGGGCAGCGGGAGCGGCTGATCGAGGACGCGCTTGCGGTCGAAGAGGCGGGGGCATTCGCTGTCGTCTTGGAGGGCATCCCGCTCGATCTCGCCGAGGAGCTGACCGCGCGTCTGACGATTCCAACCATCGGCATCGGCGCCGGCATGCACTGCGACGGCCAGATTCTCGTCTTGCATGACGTGCTTGGCCTGTGCGATCGCGCCGCGCCGAAATTTGCCAAGCGCTACGCCGACCTCTGGCACGTCGCACGGGAGGCCGTCCGCGCCTACGCCGACGAGGTGCGCAGCGGTGCGTTCCCCACGCTCGCGCACAGTTTTCAATCGCTTGCGCCGGTGCGGGCTAAGGAAGCGGCCGCGGCGAAGGCGTAACGCGGGAGGCCGTGCCTCACCGCGCGCGTCAGCCCGCAGGGCGGAGCATGGAAATCATCGAGCAAGTAGCGGCGATGCAGGCGTGGGCGGATCGGATGCGCCGCGCCGGAGAACGCATCGGATTCGTGCCGACCATGGGGTACTTGCACGACGGGCATCTGAGCCTCGTCCACGAGGCACGGCGCCGTTGCGGGCGGTGCGTGGTGTCGATCTTCGTGAACCCGCTGCAATTCGGGCCGGAGGAGGACCTCGACCGGTATCCGCGCAACCTGGAGGGCGACACGGCGCAGTTGCGCGCGGCGGGGGTCGACATCCTTTATCTACCCACCGCAGCCGAGATGTACCCGGAGGGGTTCCAAACCGAGGTGACCGTGACCGGCGTGACGAAGGGCCTATGCGGCCGCTCGCGGCCAGGACACTTCCGCGGTGTGACCACCGTGGTGGCCAAGCTCTTCAATGCGGTAAAGCCCCACGTGGCCGTCTTCGGCGAGAAAGATTTTCAGCAACTGGTGACGATTCGGCGGATGGTGGCGGATCTCGATTTCGGGATCGAGATCGTCGGAATGCCGATTGTGCGAGAGTCCGATGGCGTGGCGATGAGCTCGCGCAATGCGTATCTCTCGGTGCCGGAGCGGGTGGCGGCGCGCTGCCTCGCGCGCGCGCTGACGGCGGCTCGCGACGCAGTACGCGCGGGCGAGCGGAACGCCGCGGCCGTGCGCGGTTGCGCGCGAGCGATCATCGATGCTGAGCCGCTGGCGCGCGTGGACTATGTCGAGCTGGTGGATGCCGCGACCCTGCAAGACGTTCCGCGCATCGATCGGCCGGCGCTGCTGGCCCTCGCCGTCTACGTCGGAAGAACGCGTTTGATCGACAACACGGTGTTGACTGCCGTGTAACTGTGGGAGGATCGAATGTACAGGAAAATGTTGCGCAGCAAGATTCGCCGCGCCACAGTAACGGGCGCCGACTTGGACTACGAAGGCAGCGTCACGGTCGACGCCGAGTTGCTGGCGCGCGCGGACATCCTCCCATACCAGGAGGTCGAGATTTGGAACGTGACCAACGGGGAGCGTTTCCGCACCTACACACTTCCGGGCCAGCCTGATTCTGGGGTCGTGTGCATTAACGGGGCGGCGGCGCACAAGGCGCGCCGCGGCGATCTGGTGATCATCGCGACGTTCGGTTGGATGTC
>JBBITY010000001.1:18087-25819 GCA_037440565.1 Desulfurellales bacterium | reverse complement strand
CGGCCCAAGGTGGTATTCGTCGATCAGCGCAACCGCCCGGTCGCGCGCGGCGGCGAGCGCGCTGGTCAAGCCGACGTCACGAAAATCTCCTGGCAGTGATCGTCAGGGCCGGGCGGCGCGCCGTCGCACTTCGCGCGGTTCGGCGCCGACCAGGCGGGCCAGGCTCTTCTTGTACGGCGGACGGGCCACGCCGCGCTCGGTAATGATCGCCGTGACGAGTTCGTGCGGCGTGACGTCGAAGGCCGGGTTGACCACCCGAATCCCCGAGGGGGCCAATTGGCGGTCACAAATATGGGTGACTTCTCGCGCCGAGCGCTCTTCGATGGGGATTGCGTTACCGTCTTCGCAAGAGAGATCGATCGTCGAAATTGGCGAGGCGACGTAGAAGGGAATGTGGTGGCGGGCGGCCAGCGCGGCGACGGTGTAGGTGCCGATCTTGTTCGCCACGTCGCCGTTGGCCGCCGTCCGGTCCGCACCGACGATGACGCAGGAAATGGTGCCGCGCTTCATGAAGTGTCCGACCATGCTGTCGGTGATCAACGTGACCGGGATCCGGTCCTTCTTCAGTTCCCACGCCGTGAGGCGCGCCCCCTGCAGGAAGGGGCGCGTCTCGGTGGCAAACACGGCGATGTTCTTGCCGCTCTCCTTTGCAGCGCGAATCACCCCGAGGGCGGTGCCGTATCCCGCAGTGGCCAGCGCACCGGCGTTGCAGTGGGTCAGGATGGTCGCGCGCGGCTTGATGAGCGCGGCGCCGAACTTGCCGAGGGCGCGGTTGCAGGCGATGTCTTCGTGATAGATCGCCATCGCCTCCTGACGCAGGATCTCGCGCACGACCTCCGGGCTGCGCCCCCGCGCGCGGGCGAAGGCGGCGCGCATGCGCTCGATCGCCCAAAACAGGTTCCGGGCCGTCGGACGGGTGGCGGCGAAGCGCCGACAGATTCGGTCGAAAGCCCGTGCCAAGTCGCCATCCGACACTTGGTTGGTGCCCAGGGCAACGCCCATAGCGGCGGTCACACCGATGGCCGGTGCACCGCGCACAACCATGTCCTTGATCGCGCGCGCGACGTCACGGTGGTCGCGGTAGACCCGATACACTTCCTGGCTCGGAAGGAGCCGTTGGTCCAACAAAACGACGGCGCCGTTGCGCCATTCCACTGGGCGAATCATATCGTTGCCCTACATACCGTCCGGCACCGCGCACGGTCAAGGCAAGCGCGGCGCCATCAGCGCATCGCGAACCGCAGCGAGCGGCAAGCGGTGGGTGCAAAACTGATCCGGCCCGCACGCGAGGCACGCGGCCCGCGCAGCCAAAATCCGTAAGGCCTGTCCGAGCGGACGCCACGTCGTGGGATCCGTCGGTCCGAACACCACCACGCCGGGCACACCGACGAGGCCCGCCAAATGGCTGATCCCCGAATCATTGCCGAGAAAACGGTAGGCCCGCTGTAATACGGCCGCCACGTGTCCCAGCGGAGCGTTGCGCAGCAACGCATCGTGTCCGGTCGAAGTGGCGCGTTCGTCCTCTGCCGGCCCGAGCAGCAGCACGACTTGGCCGCCCACTTCGCGGCGCCATGCTGCCGCAATGGCGGTCATCCCAGCCCAGTTCTTGGCGGGGCTGCCGCTCCCCGGGTGAACAGCGAGCACGCGTTCTCCAAGCCGATGATCGTTCCAGAACCCGGCAGCCCACTGAACAGATGCAGCCGAAGGCAGCAATTGCGGTGAGTCGACCCGGACCCCGAGGCAGCGCGCGAAATACTGTGCGGCGTGCTCGCCTGGGCGCATGCCGCGAAACCGGTGGACACGTACGTTTCCCCCACTTGCCGCCGCGAGCCGAGCGGCGAAGCGGTGGTTGTCATGCCCCGTCCAACTGTGGACGCGCCGGAAATTGCCGAACAGACGGTGGGTCGATTCGGCCAGTCGGCCGTCGGCGAAGAGATCCGCGACCTCTCGCCGATGGATGGAGATGGTGACGAAATCGCCCGGTGGAAGGAGGTCGGCGAATGCCGGCTGCATCACCAGTGCAATGGAACCCGTGGTGCCCTCGCGAAGCACCTCCAGCGCGGGCCAGAGACACAAGAAATCCCCGAGCGCTCCCGGGAAGAGGATGAGGAGATCGCCCGCCATGCGAGTCGAAGTTGCCTTAATTGACTTGGTCATAGGCCGCCGATACAGTCCGAGCAAGTATTTCGCGGCTTCGCATGCGTCCCGCGGTTGCAACGTCGCCGCTCGACTTGATTGGCGGAACTCCGGTCGTGCGGCTCAACCGAATGGTCAGTGACCAGGATGCCGAGGTGTGGGGCAAGCTGGAGTCCATGAACCCCGGCGGCAGCGTGAAGGATCGCATCTGCCTCGGCATGATTGCCGCCGCCGAGCGCGAAGGCCGACTCAGGCCGGGTGACACCATCATCGAGCCGACTAGCGGGAACACGGGGATCGCGCTGGTCGCCGCGGTGAAGGGTTACAAGCTGGTCTTGACCATGCCCGACACTATGAGCGAGGAGCGCCGCAGCTTGCTGATGGCTTACGGCGCCAAGCTTGTTCTGACGCCCGATACCAAGGGCATGCACGGCGCGATTCGCAAGGCGGAGGAGCTGTTGGCGGAACACCCCGATTACTTCATGCCCCAGCAGTTCAACAATCCGGCGAACCCCGAAGCGCATCGGCAAACCACAGCTCGGGAATTGATCGAGCAGTTCGACCGCATCGATGCGTTTGTTGCCGGGGTGGGGACAGGCGGCACGATAACCGGCGTGGGCGAAGTGCTGCGCGCCGCGATGCCAGGCGTGCAAATCTTTGCGGTCGAGCCGGCATCCTCACCGGTCCTGTCGTGCGGTGAGCCGGGATTCCACAAGATTCAGGGCATTGGGGCGGGCTTTGTGCCGGACATTCTCAACACGCAGGTCTACGACGAAGTGATCGCGGTGGACGATGAAAATGCCGCGGAATGCACTCGACGCCTGGCGCGCGAAGAGGGATTGCTTCTTGGAATTTCCTCTGGCGCCAACTGCTTTGCGGCGCTCCAGGTGGCGCGGCGGCTTGGGCCTGGAAAGATCGTGGTCACGGTGTTTTGTGACACGGGCGAACGGTACCTGACCACTGAGGTCTTCCAAGCGGAGGGGATTTGAGTTGGCCGACAAGCTTATGCATCTGCGCCACACGCTGCGCGAGATGGGACGGGTCTTGGTGGCGTTCTCGGGGGGAGTGGATTCGAGCTTCCTCCTCACCGTGGCTGCGGAGCAATTGGGCGAAAACGTCGTCGCGCTGACCACGCGCTCCCCGACGGCTGTCGACGGCGACGAGGCGTTTGCGCGAGAGCTGGCGCAGACGTTGCGCGTCCGCCACCTGGTCGTCGAAGCAAACGAGCTGGAGATTCCCGGTTACGCGGTGAACCCGCCCAATCGCTGCTATCTCTGCAAGGACAGCTTGTATCGCCTCTGCCGGGCCGAGGCGGCCAAGCTCGGTGTCGAGCACATCGCTGATGGGGTGAATGCCGACGACCTTGGCGATTACCGGCCCGGGCTGGCAGCGGCCGGGGAACAGGCAATCCGCCACCCCCTAGCCGAAGCGGGCCTTTCCAAACGGGAGATCCGGGTGTTGAGCCGCGAGATGGGCGTTCCGACGTGGGACAAGCCGTCGAGTCCGTGTTTGTCGTCGCGCTTCCCCTACGGGACTCGCATCACGCTAGAGGGCCTGCACAAGGTGGCGAGCGCAGAACGCTGCCTGCACCAGCTCGGATTTCGCGAGTGCCGAGTGCGTTTCCACGACCCTGTCGCGCGCATCGAGGTGCCGCCGGCCGATCTGCCACGGCTTCTGGATACCGGAATACGCGCGGCGGTACTCCACGAGTTGCGGGCGTTGGGGTTTCTCTACGTGACCGTGGACCTGCAAGGCTACCGCACCGGCAGCCTCAACGAGGGGCTTCAGCGGTTGCCAGGCGCCACTCTGCCCAACGCAGGTCCTCCGCGGTCGTGATTTTCCAGTTCTCAGGGTTGGCGCGCACGACGTGTACCCGGACGCCGAGACGTTCGACCAGCATCGCGTCGTCGGTTGCCGGGGGGTCTCCGGAGGCCGCTCGTGCATGGGCTGTGCGGATCAGGTCGGCTCGAAAGACTTGTGGCGTTTGGGCCAGCCACACGCGTTCGCGCGGGAGCGTGTTCTCGATCCACCCCTCGGGGTGAACCTGTTTGACCGTTTCAGTTGCGGGCGCCGCCGCGATGGCCGCGCCGTACTGGATGGCCGCTGCGACGACGAGGCCCACGACTTCCGGGCTCACGAATGGGCGGGCGGCATCGTGGATGGCGACGAAGTCCGCCCCGTCAGCCCCCTCGAGACCGGCGCGCACCGAATCCTGTCGCTCCGCGCCGCCTTCGACGAGGGAGACCGGGCAACGCCACGGGGCTGATCCCCGGATGAGCTGCAAGCCGCGAGACCGTTCTCCCGGCGGCACGACCACGATCGCCGCGGACACGGCCGGGGCTGCGACCAGTGCGCGGAGGGCGTGGATGAAAAGGGGTACACCCGCGACCGCAACGAATGCCTTCGGTTCAGAAGCAGCCAGGCGAGTCCCCAGGCCCGCTGCGACGAGAATGGCCGTTGTCTGCACTGCAAACACGAACAGCCGGGTGCGGGGCAGCCCGGCTGTTTGGTCCGATCAGAAGCGGTGCCGATCAGTGCGCGAAGATATCCTTCAGCTCCTCCATGATCTTCTCTTCGGGATGGGAGCGAGCGATCGAGAGCTCTTTGACGAGGAGGTTGCGGGCCGTGTCGAGCATCTTCCGTTCACCGAACGAAAGCTCCTTGTCGCCCTTCAGAACGAACAGGTCGCGAAGCACTTTGGCAATTTCTAGCACTGAACCAGTCTTTATCTTCTCCGTGTACTCGCGGTAGCGGCGGTTCCAGGTCTGCTGGTCGATCTCGACGCGTTTTTCGCGCAGGATCTTGTAGACCTTGGTTACCATGTCCCGCCCGATGACCCGCCGGAGCCCCACGGTAGCCACGTTTTCCGTCGGGATCATGATGGTCATGTCGCTGTCGAGGATTCGGAGCATATAAAACGTCTTTTCGGTCCCCGAAACAACCCGAGATTGGATGCTTTGAATCACGCCGACCCCGTGAGCCGGGTAGACGACCTTCTCACCGACCTTAAACATTGGTCACTCCCTCCCTGGCCCCGATTAAGATTACCAATTATCGCAAGCTTCTTGCATTTGGTCAAACCTTTCCGCGTCCAGTGAAGCAGTCATCATCGAGTAGCGCGCGAAACAGCCGCCCAAGAGCCACGTGGACCCGGTAGGCCGCCCAGGCGACCGAAAAAATTTCGCCAAGGTTCGACGCATAAGAAACAGGCCGAGAGACGAGCGCGCTCCACTGGTCCTGCCCGGGCGGACGCGGAATGTCCATCGATACGGGGTCGAGAACGGCTCGCGCACTGGCGAACGGAACTCCGCGCGAGGCCGCGACTTCGGCAATGGCAGCACCTTCCATGTCCACGGCAAGGGCGCCGAAAGCGTTCGCTGCCGACCGCTTGTCAGCAGTCGTGCTCAGAACGCCTCGGCTCGTAACGATTGTTCCCCGAGAGGCGGGTAAACCCGCTCTTGCCGCGGCGGCGTACAGACGGTTCGTCCACGTGCCGTCCGTGGAATACACGGTCGCCGGGTCGGTCGCAGCGACGGCGGCAGTTGAGACGACGACCTCGGCGACCGAGAGGCCCGGAGCCAGGCCGCCGGCGCAACCGGTGTTGAGGAGCGCCCGAACCGGAAACTCGCTCAGCACTGCGCGCGTGCTCGCGGCAGCGCGTTCCCATCCCATCCCCGTCCGGAAAACCAAGACGGGCTGCTGGACATTCACCGACCGCCACACCCGAACCTGGTTCGACTTCTCTCGGCGGACGGTCCCAAGGGCGCGCAAGATGGGTCGTGCCTCCCACTGGAGCGCGGCGCAAATAGCCAGCATCGGTAACTACCTTAGCCGGTCGCCTGCAATTGCGCATCTATGTACGTCAGCTCGTCGACCTGATTGACTTCTCGCCGGCGCCTTGCTCTTGGAGGAGCCCGCTCGCGATGAAAATCCAGGGTGACAAAGCCACGCCCCGTTTCTCACTCCGGGAACCAGGTCATGCGGGGCCAGGGCGATCGTGGACCTGGCGCGGGCTTCTGCGCCATCGGTTGCGCGTGTAGAAGGACGCAATGGCTGCCGAAGATAGAGGCGGAGGGGATCTCACTGGGCCCGGTGAGCGAAACGATGGGCGGCGTGATATGGAGCGGGCCATTGGCGAGCTGGCGGAGCGGCTGCCGGAGCGGCTGGTGCCACTGGCTCGGCTCGCGTTCAATTACCGGTGGTCGTGGGTTCTCGGCGGGGCGGCGCTCTTTTGCGACATTGACCCGGCTGCCTGGCGGCGGAGCGGCTACAATCCGCGCTACGTGATTGAAGCCGTGCCGCCACGCCGCTTGCAGGAGTTGGCCGGGGACGAGGAATATGTGGCACGCCTGACGGCTCTCGCGGACTACGTCGATGCCGATCTGCGACGTTCCTGGGCGACGACGCCCGTACCGGCGGACCGCCCGGTCGCGTATATCTGCTCCGAGTTTGGCATCCACTGCTCGTTGCCCCTGTACGGAGGAGGGCTGGGTGTACTGGCCGGGGACATTCTGAAGACCGCATCCGACATGACGATTCCCATGGTCGGCTTGGGGCTGTTCTATCGGGAGGGATACTTCCACCAACGTCTGGACCAAGATGGCTGGCAACGCGAGCATTGGGTCTCGACCGACTTCGAGCGGCTGCCTGCGGTGATCGTCACCGGGGAGGATTACCGACCTGTGACCGTCGATGTCGTCATCCGTGGCCGAACTGTTCACGTCCAGGTGTGGCGGGTCGACATCGGGCGAATTCCGCTCTATTTGCTGGACACCGACCGCGAAGACAACCATCCGATCGATCGCTGGATCACCGCGCGGCTGTACATTGGGGATCGGCACACGCGGCTGGCGCAGTACGCGGTGCTCGGTATCGGAGGCGTGCGTATGCTCGACGCCCTTGGCATCCGTCCGGGCCTCTATCACCTCAACGAGGGCCACGCGGTACTCGGCGCGTTCGAGCGCATCGGCCGCCGGATTGCGAGCGGCGATCCCTACGAGGCGGCCTTGGCGGCGGTGCGACGGGAAACGGTCTTCACTACGCACACCCCAATCGCGGCCGGAAACGAGGGATACAGCCGGGAAGAAATCGAACCCCTGTTGGCAGACTTCATCGATCGTCTCGGCATTCCGCGCCCCATCTTCTACCAGCTCGGTCGCGTCGACCCGGCGAACGAGTCCGAACCGGCCAACATCACCCCACTCGCCCTGCGCACGAGCGGCAGTGCGAACGCCGTGTCACGTCGCCACGGAGAGGTCGCCCGCGCCATGTGGCAGCCGTTATGGCCGGACCGCGCTGCGCAGGACGTGCCGATCGGCCATGTGACCAACGGGGTGCACACCATGACGTGGATGTCGGAGCCCATGCAGCACCTGTTGGATCGCTATCTCGAACCGCACTGGCGGGAACGGCCGCAGGAGCCGGCTGTCTGGGAACAGCTTGCGGCTATTCCCAGCGCCGAGCTGTGGGACGTGCGGTGCACGCTGCGCCAGTCGCTGGTGGAGTACGTTCGCGAGCGCTCGATTCGCGATCGCCTGGCCCGCGGCGAGTCGCCCGAGTATGTGGAGGCGGCCGCGAGGGTCTTCGATCCGAAGGT
>JBBITY010000001.1:11027-18061 GCA_037440565.1 Desulfurellales bacterium | reverse complement strand
TGGACATTCGCCGGGCACGCGCTAATCTGGCACGGGCGGCGCGTCTGCTGGGCGATGGTCCCACCCCCATTCAACTGGTCATCGCCGGAAAGGCGCACCCGCAGGACTACGAGGCGAAGGAGACGCTGAGCCGCTTCTTCCAGCTCAAGCGCGCCCCAAATGTTGCCCGTCGGGTTGTCTTTCTGGAGGATTACGACCTGCACCTCGCCCCGCGCATCGTCGCCGGGGTGGATTTGTGGCTCAACTTGCCCAGGCCGCCGCTCGAGGCGAGCGGCACGAGCGGGATGAAGGTCGTGCTGAACGGTGGCCTCAACCTGAGCGTCCTGGACGGATGGTGGGAAGAGGCATTCGACGGGCAAAACGGCTGGGGTGTCGAAAGCCCGCCTGGTGATCCGGAGATGCAGGATGACCGCGACGCGCAGGCCGTGCTGGCGCTCATGGAATTCGAGATCATTCCGCTCTTTTATCAGCGCGGACCAGATGGCGTTCCACATCGATGGCTCCAGCGGGTGCGGACGTCGATGCGTACTCTGATTCCCGCATTCACCTCACACCGCATGTTGGGGCAGTACTTGACCGGCATGTACAGCGCGCCGTCGGCTTCCTGAGCGAGGCTGCGCCTTCCCACCCGGCGACGCCGGCCTCGCCCCCAACGCTTCAGGAAGAACTTGTGCAGAAATCCAGGCCGGGACAGGCCATCACGCGGGGCGGCAGGGCGGGCGCAGCCCTCCCGCCCTCACGACTGGATCCGCGTTGTACCGGCACCGTTTCTCGAGGGGCGGATAATTGCTCGACCCCGAGGGATTCTTTCACAAATTCTGGGCTCTCGTGCCTTTGAAGATCACCACGGCAAGCGGCGGCAAGGTGATGACGAGCGCGTATGGACGGCCGTGTCGAGGCGTTGGCGCCGCGACGACGCCGCCCAGGTTGCCCAGGCCGCTTCCACCGTAGATGGTCGCGTCGCTGTTCAGTACCTCGCGCCAGTAGCCGCCCCAGGGCACCCCGAGGCCGAACTGTAGGCGCGGCACCGGCGTGAAGTTGAAAGCCGCCACGACGAGCTGATCAGCGGAGCGCCCGCGCCGTAAGAAGCTGACGGTGCTTTGATCACTGTCGTGGCAGTCAATCCACTCGAAGCCTGCTGGGTCGCAATCCTGTTCGTGTAGACAGGCCTCGGCGCGGTAGAGCGCATTCAGGTCCTGCACCCAGCGTTGCACGCCCCGATGCGGCGCGTAAGCGAGCAGATGCCAGTCCAGCTCGGCGTCATGATTCCACTCCGCCCACTGGCCGAACTCGCCACCCATGAACAGCAATTTCTTGCCTGGTTGCGCGTACATGTAGCCGAGCAACAGGCGCAGATTGGCGAACTTCTGCCAGTCGTCGCCAGGCATCCGGCCGACCAGCGATCCCTTTCCGTGCACGACTTCGTCGTGGGATAAGGGCAGAACGAAGTTTTCGCTGAACGCATACAAGAGCCGAAACGTCAGGTTGTTGTGGTGGTACTTCCGGTGCACGGGATCATGCGCCATGTACTCCAGCATGTCGTGCATCCAGCCCATGTCCCACTTCATGCCGAAGCCGAGTCCGCCCACATACGTCGGGCGCGAGACCATCGGCCACGCCGTCGACTCCTCAGCGATGGTTTGCACGTCCGGATGCGCTTCGAAGACCGCCTCATTGAAGCGGCGCAGGAAAGCGATGGCGTCCAGGTTCTCGTGACCGCCGTACTCGTTGGGAAGCCACTCCCCGGGCCGGCGTGAGTAATCGAGGTAGAGCATCGAGGCCACGGCGTCCACCCGCAGGCCGTCGACGTGATAGACGTCGAGCCAGAAGAGCGCGCTGCTGAGCAAGAAGCTCCGCACCTCGTTGCGCCCGTAGTTGAAGATGAAGCTGCTCCAGTCCGGGTGCAGGCCCTTGCGGGGATCCGAGTGTTCGTAGAGATGGGAGCCGTCGAAGAACCCCAGCCCGTGCTCGTCGGTCGGGAAGTGCGACGGCACCCAGTCGAGGATGACCCCGATCCCGTGCTGATGCAGGCGGTCGATGAGATACATGAAGTCTTCCGGCGCGCCGTAGCGGCTAGTTGGCGCGAAGTAGCCGGTGACCTGGTAGCCCCACGAGCCGAAGAACGGGTGCTCCATGATCGGGAGGAACTCGACGTGCGTGAAACCCATGCGGCTGACGTACTCGGTCAGGCGCTCGGCGAGTTCCCGGTAGCTGAGTGAGCGGTAGCCCTCGGCAGCGACGCGCATCCACGAGCCAAGGTGAACCTCGTAAATCGCCATGGGGCGGTCGAGACCCTGGCGCTCCCGGCGTCCCGCTCTCCACTCCTGGTCCTGCCAGTTGTGAGCGGGTTGCCAAACGATGGAGGCGGTTTTCGGCGCGACCTCGTTGTAGAAGGCGAACGGATCTGTTTTGTCGACCCGGTAACCGTTGTGGTGCGAGACGATGTGGTACTTGTACAACGCTCCCACGGTGACTCCCGGGATAAAACCCTCCCAAATACCGGAGCTGGCGCGCGGCAACAGCGGGTGCGCTCCCGGTTCCCATCCGTTGAAGTCGCCAACCACCCACACCTGTTGGGCGTCTGGGGCCCAAACGGCGAAGTACGTCCCATCCCGCCCTTCCGCCTTCATTGGGTGCGCGCCGAGTTTCTCGTACAGACGCCGGTGAGTGCCCTCGTTGAAGAGGTGCAGATCCAGTTCGGTGAGCAGCGTCCCGTGCATTCTGGGTATGGCGCTTGCCAGCGCGCACACCTCCCTATCTGGAGCGGGCGACCGACCGCAAGGCGAGGCGCCCATGCCAGCGGGACTCCGACCGCACCCCGATGGTCAAAAATGTCAGCCGGACAGACCCCTTCGCCGCGCCAGGGCCCTCCCCGAGTCCCGACCCCTCACTCGCGAAATGCTGGCAAGCTGGTTGCAATTGGGCGTGGCCATGGCGTTCAACGAGATCCTGGGCTTCTGCCTCAAGTGCGCGGCGTTCGCAGCGGTTTGCGGCCTCGCGTGCTGGATCGGATACCTGCTGTAACCGATCGCCTGGGTCAGAAGACAAAACCGCCGCCGAGCCGGATCTCGTCGGGCAGGTCGCCCTCGCGCCTGTCCTGCACCCGGTAGTCCAGTTTGAAGATGACCTGCGGGATCGGCTTATAGCTGAGCCCGACCTCGTAAATCTCGCGCCGCTGGCCGGGATCCCTCCGCACCCCAGCCGGCAGGCTGGACGGCACCGCGTTCTGGGTGTCGATCCATGAGTAGCGGAACCACGGCGCGAGGTAGTGGGTCGTGCCCGGCCACAGGAGGGGCATGATGTCGTATGCGATCTCACCGTAGCCCCCCAGGAGGACCTCGCCGATGGCCGTGTTCTTGGTTTCCTTCAAGATCTCCGTGTCGCGGCTCAACTGGTCGGCGTCGTCGATGTCGACGTACGCACCCAGGAGGCGGACTTCCAAGCCATGGGTGCGCCCCTCCGCATGCGCCTCGTAGATTTGCGTGAACACGCCCACCTGGACGAGCCCATCCTCCGGGTTGCCGTAGTTCTGGTTCTGTCCCTGGTCGCCGAGCAGGGCGGACCCGCCCAGAGTGAGCTGCCGAATCGGAGCGTAGTCGACCCGGCCAACCCACGACCAATCGTGCGCGCGCTCCCGGTTTCCGCTCTGCCGCGCCTCGCGCAGGTTGTTGGGGGCGAAACCTTTGGCGTTCAGGCTCGTGATGCCGTAGGTCCGGTACTGTAGCCCCGGCAGCGGCTCGCCGAACAGGCCGAAGCCGTTGGCGCGCCAGGTCGAGGGGATGATCTGCTGCTCGACCTGCGCCCGGACGTTGCCGTGGAAAAAGGGCGGCTCGTGAATCTCGTTGATGAAGCCCATCGGGACCAGCACCAGGCCGGCGCGGACGTTCGCGGCCGGGTGGAGCAAGAAGTCGACGCTGGCGAACTCGATCGAGACTGAGCCGTCGCCGGAGGAAACGGTGCTCTCGGTGGTCGCATGCTCGAACTCGGTTTCCGAGTTGAACACGATCCAGTCATTGTACTTGTAGCCCACGTAGAGCACGAAGCGCAGAAAATCGAACTCGTTCCTGGTGCCCTGCTTGTCAGAGATGGCCGCGCGGAAATTGGTTTCGCCGTATCCGCCGATGGAGAGCCCGCGCTGGATGCCATAGACCTTCGACGCGGCCGGTCCGAGTCCGTACGCGCTCTTCAGCTCCTTCGTTTCGGGCAGGACAAGCGCCTCGCGCAGCCGGCGCAGCTCCTCGGTCATGATGCCCTGACGGCGCTCGACCTCCTCGACGCGCGCGGGTGCGGTGTGTTCTACCTCCTCCCGCAGGCGTCGCAGCTCATCCGAAAAGTGCTCTTGCTGGCGTTCGAGCGCATCGAGCTTGTGGCGCATCTCGCTGTCTTCGGCGGCCCCGACGGGCGTCACGAACAGGGCGAGCATCAACACTCCCGCTGACGTTTTTTTCCGGAACATATTCCCCTCCCGAGTGTTTTGAAAACGATTTTCATTTTCATACAAGTCTGTCAAGAGGGATCGTTCGCATAACGAGCGGGAAGGGGACCGTCCCTCAGGAGAGGAGCACAGCCCCCATGATCATCCGCACGTGTCAAAACCGCCAAGTCACACCGCCGCGCAGCCGGTAGTCGGGGACGATCTGCAGGCCAGAATTGTTCTGGAGGACGGGCAAGTCGGCGTTGACCTCGACGCCGAGGGAGGTCCCCCACGTGAAGTTGAACCCGGGGCCCACGTACAGGGACGTGTACGCCGTATCGCCGACCTTCAGGTCGTCTCGAGTATCCGTGCCCTTCGATTCACCCGAGAGGACAGTCGCGGCACCGAGAGTGAAGTCCCGCCCCCCGAGGCTGTGCCCCGCGAGGAGAAAGAGCCCCGGGCCCGCCGTCCAAAGCAGATGATTGGCGTACTCGTAATCGAACTCCCCTCTGGTGTGGAGCAGGTACTGCAGAGAACCGGAGACGAAGAGGCGGCGCCAGCTCCAGAAGAGCTGGCTGCCGATGACGCCGTCAGTCGAACCGGAACCCAGCGCGAGGTCGTGGCCGTGGATGCCGCTTGCGTGGGCGGAGTGGTCGTCGCCGTGCTCCGCCGCCCGCCATCTCCCCGAACGGAAAGACTCGCCTTCGCCGTCCATTCCGTCTTCATCGTCTCCGCTTAGTTCTTCCCGCAGCCGCCCCGAGTCGCCGCTCGGCAGCTTGAGACCCCCGAGAATCGAGAAGCGAAAGACGCTCGTCTCACCCGCAGTGCGGTACGCGACAAGATTGCCGATCAATGACAGGTCGCCGAAGCCCGTCTCGCTGTCGCGGACGAGGTTCGCACCCTCGACGCGCCGAAAGTGGCGCGTGATGATCGGGATATTGAGTTGCAGCCCAATGCGCCGCGTGAGGTTGTAGCCAAGCAGGATCTGAGTGATGGAGCTGTCGAGACGCTCACCGGCGGCGTTGTCGATTTCCTCGCCGCTGCGCTGTAGCGTAGCGACGCGGGTGAACTGTTCGGCTACGCCGAGCCGGAGGCCGATCCGGCTTTCGCGCAGTTCGGTCGCTGTATAGATGGCGCACAAATCACACGCGCGGCCGACGTCCGTCGCGCCCAGCAGTGCCGCGGTGAATAGGGCCAGCACTGCGCAGCGGTCGGCGCCACGGACGTGCGGTCGCAGCGCAAGTTGATGCTTTTGCATGTGTTCTGCTTCCTGATGCACCAATCGGTATCGTGCGGGGGTGCCGGCGGTTGCGGGGCACCCGCGCTGACGCGTCCGGGTGAGCGGCGGACGGCCCGTGACGAGCGCGCCATAGCCGTCTCGTGGCCCGGCAGCGATGCGAATGCTGATGGCTCAGGCGGAGGCGATTGGCGGGGGCGTTTCGGGTGGATCGGCGAGACGGCTTCGGTCGAGGCGGACCTGGTCTCGCACGGCTCGGGTACACGCGGGCCGCCACCAATGGATGGCCTCAGGCAGAGTGCTCGGTTCCAGGGCGAATCCGAAAACACCGGCACCGCTCCGACAAGGAGGGCGCGCAAGCAGTGGGCCGGTGCGCGGCGAATGCTCACCCACGTGCGGCTGCGCCACGGCAGCGCTCATCTGGTGACAGGCGGGTTTTCGCTTTGCCGCCTGGACTGGGCGGTGCATCGGGCAGGTACGCGGGCACTGGTCGCAGACAGTTTGGACGCTCCGCTGAAGCGGGGCGCACAACACAACCCCAGCCAGAAGCAGCGCCAGCTCTGTCGCCTGTTTCCGCCCAGCACCGCAGAACCGCAAATCCAACGGCCGTGGCCGTTCCCTTCTCCAGCGTGAACCCGAACGCACGGCGCGCCGCGCGACGGCAATCGAGGGGCTCCACATCCAGCAGCCATCTGCCAGGCCGGAGCGCGCGGTGTCAAGAACGGCGCGCGCGCTCGGCCGGACGTGGCCAAGCAGGCTCTTTTCCGATATGCACCCTGCTCGCACCGCGGCAACGAGCGTGATGGGTCTTCGACACACATTCCGGCGGGCGATCGGCGGCGCGGGACTGCTCGCGAGCCTGCTGATGGTAACGGCGCCGGTTGCCCTGGCATCATCCCTCATCCAAGCGCCCGCGTGCGCTGGCGACTGCAACGGTAATGGGCGGCTGGACGTGAGTGATCTTGTGACTCAAGTCGGGATTGCGCTCGGCCAAGTTCCTCTGGGGCGCTGCCCGACGGCTGATCGACATGCCGACGGGGTCCTGCGCATCGATGAATTGCTGGCGGCTGTTGCGGCGACGTTGGAGGGCTGCCCGGTTGCCACGGCGACACCGATCGCCTCCGTCACCCCGACGGCGCCAACGCTTACGCAGGCTGACACTCCAACGGCCACGCGGACGGCTTCCATGGCTCGCAGCGCCACGGCCACACAGACGCCGCCGAAGCTCACTGGAACACCGTCTCTGACGACGACGGCCACGCGTACGCCGAGCGCGACCATTACGCCCACCGCGTCACCGGACACTCGAACGGCCACCGCTTCCGCCAGCATCGTGCCAACGACGACGGCGACTGCGAGTGCCACGGCCACCGCCACGCACAC
>JBBITY010000001.1:2096-11002 GCA_037440565.1 Desulfurellales bacterium | reverse complement strand
ACCTCGACGACGGCGCCGACCGGAACCTCGACGCCATCCGCATCGACCACCCCGACCTCCCCGCCCACTCGCACAAGCGTGCTGACGGCCACGCCGACCTCGACGCCGGTTGCCGCGGCCACGCCAAGCCCGACGGGATCGCCCGACGGGACCGCCACACCCGGACCGTCGAACATGCCCACCGCGACTGGAACTCGGACGTCGACGGCGTCGAGGTCGCCCACGATTACGCAGACCCCGAGCCCCAGCCGGACCTTGACGGCTACCGTGACGCCGACGCCGAGCCGATCGCCGTCAAGCACGGCGTCGCTCACGCCCAGTCGCACGCCTTCGGTCACCACGACCCGGACGACCACGGTGACGGCGACCGGAACCGCGTCATTCACGCGGACTCCGACCAGAACGCGGACCGCCACCAGTACCCGTACTGCTACGCGCGCCCGAACGCCGACGGCGACCCCAACCTCCACTCCAACCACAACGGCCAGCCGCACCGCCACGTCGACTCGGACCGCGACGGCGACGCGCACGTCGACGGCGACGCGGACGCCAACACCGACGGCCACGGCCACGCCGGGGCTGGGTGTGCGCCGCTTTTCGCTCGACCCGGCGTCGAGTCAGATTCGTACCGTTCCCGGCATCACGGTCAGCGGGTTCCAAGGGTACCTCGATCTCGCCGTCGGCCTTCCAGACCCGATCACCGGCCTTGCGCTCGTCGACCTGACGGGCGCGTCGGAGTTTCTCTCCATCGATCTCGGCTCGGTCACGCTTTGCATCAAGCCGTTGGTGCCCGTGCCGGCGGCGGGCATCCTGGCGTGCAATGGCGGGTTCGATCTGAGCGTCGGCGCCATACAGGACCACGACATCGGGCACGTGGGTGTTGGTGGGTTCACGGAGGGCGACTGCACAGCCGCGGGCGGCGTCGTGGAGCAGGCGGGGGATCCGCATCCCGGCGTGTGCAACGGGCCCGTGACCGTGGAGCCGTCCGGCGAACCCGATTCCGGAGCGGGGGCGATGCTCATCGCGCCCGATGGAAGATTCGGCACGCAAGGGGTGCCGGCGGAGGTAACCGTCGAAGCGGGTCCGTGTGAAGAGCACGGGGCTGGTGAAGCGACGCTGTTCGGGTTCGTCACCGGTCTTTCGCGCGCGCAAATCCTCGATGCGAACGACGAGTCGGGCAACATCCTTCAGCACGACGAGCGCGGCGAGAACTTCTCCTGTGCCAACTGGCGGCAGGAGGATGGTCCGGGTCGACTGGTCCTCAGCGTCGGCTCCATCCACGGCGGCGGGACGACCGACCTCGTGACGGTCTTTGTGCTGGACGACTGAGGAAGGAATCTCAGGGCGGAGCAATGCTCCGCCGCTCGAGAATCAGGCCGAGCTGGAACCGCATGCCTTCGAGGCCGGGAGTACGTTCCCGTCCCGTGCTGCGGTGCAAGCCAACGGCACCGAGGTGCGGGATGGACGCCGCGCCCTACAGGTTCTTCGCGATGGCCGCCGCCAGCTCGGCACCGCGCTTCTGATCCAGCGGGCGCGGCTGCCAGCCAATGCCGAGGCCGCTGCCATCCGGGTACTTCGGGATGATGTGGAAATGCACGTGCATCACCGACTGGTGCGCCGCAGGGCGGTTGTTTTCCAGCACGTTGTACGCCGTCGCCCCCGTGGCCTTCAGCACGGCGCGGCAGATGCGCGGCAGGACACGCCCGATGGCAGCGCCCGATTCATCGGAGAGCTGGTCGAGCGTCTCGGCCGGTTCCTTGGGAATCACCAAGGTGTGTCCAATGCTCAGTGGGAAGACGTCGAGGAAGGCGAGCACCTTGTCGTCTTCGTACACCCGGTGGCACGGCACCTCGCCATCGATGATCTTTTGGAATATCGTCTCGGCCATGAGCCCCAGCATAGGTTTTCGAGGGCTGCGGCTTCAAGGGCGCGGGCGGGGTGACAGGTGTCGGGTACGGTGGCTTTGCCCAAGAACGGAGGGATCTTCCCACTCGTCGTTCCGGCGAAAGCCGGAATCCAGGTTCGAGCCCCACACCCCACCTCGGTACCTTCCGCCGGTACGACGGATCCAGCGACAGGGTGTTCGGGCAAAACCGGGTGCCGGGTGTCGGGGGAAAATGACGCGATACGAGGACCGAGATTTGGACAGGAGCGTGTTGAAAGTTGGCCGACGTGAAGCAGGAGCGCGTCGCCAAGCTCATGGCGCAGCGCGGGCTGTGTAGCCGGCGCGAGGCCGAGCGCCTGATCGAGGCCGGGCAGGTGCTGGTCGATGGGCGTCTCGTGTGCGAGCCAGGGTGCAAGGCGCCGGTCGAGGCGGAAATTCGCATTGCCGCTGCCGGCGCGGCAACGCTCACCTCGCGGGTGACGGTCGCGTTGCACAAGCCGGCGGGTGTGGTGAGCACGCAACCGCAGCGCGGGCAAGTCCCGGCGTGGAGACTTCTGCGGGCCGACAACGCCGCGGGGCCGATCGAGCCCGAGGTCCTGCGCCGGGTGCTCGCCAAACCGTGGACGCTCGCGGTTGCCGGGCGACTCGACCGCGACAGCCGCGGCCTTCTGGTCCTGACGCAGGATGGAACGATCGCCCGGCGTATCGTCGGTGGCCACGGTGTGAAGAAGACGTACACCGTGCGCACGGCGGAACCCATCAGTGATACACAGGTCCGCAAATTGTGCGGTCCGCTGACGCTCGACGGCCAGCGCCTGCTCCCGATGGAGGTGTGCCGGCTGTCGTCCCATGTGCTCCGTTTCGTGCTGGCCGAAGGCCGCAAGCATCAGATTCGCCGCGTCTGCCGCAAGGTCGGGCTGCACGTCGTCGACCTCTTCCGCGAAGCCGTCGGCCCGATTCGCATTAGCGATCTCCCGGAGGGGCGCTGGCGAGTCGTCAGCGAGGAAGAGCTGGAAAAGCTCAGGCGACTTGGCTGAGGTTCGCCACGGAGCGTCCTCGCCTGGTCTGGACCGTGGCGGGCGCCTGCGTCGGATGTGACGTCCCGCTCTTGCGCCGGGTGTCGGCGCTGCAATCCGACATGTGCGGCCCTTCCAATCGGTGTTCATCGGTGGCCATGTGTGGTTACTTTGACCGGAGAGGAGCGACGCCCCATGCACGAGCCGAAGTTTCAGGGCACGGACTATTACGACATCGAGGAGTTGCTGGAGCCGGAAGAGCGGCAGGTGCGCGACACGGCGCGGCAGTTCGTCGAGCGCGAGTACCTCCCCATCGTGACTGAGCATTTCCGCGCCGGCACGTTCCCCGTCGAGATCGCAAAGCGCATCGCCGCGCTCGGCTTCTTCGGCGCCACGCTGCCGCCGGACTACGGCTGCGCGGGCCTGAACGGCGTCGCGTACGGGCTCATCAACCAGGAGCTGGAACGCGGCGATTCGGGCCTGCGCTCGTTCGTCAGCGTGCAGTCCGGACTGGTCATGTATCCGATCTTCAGCTTCGGCTCCGAGGCACAGAAGCGGCACTGGCTGCCCAGATTGGCGAAGGGCGAAGCGATCGGGTGTTTCGGTCTCACGGAGCCGGACTTCGGATCGAATCCTGCCGGGATGTTGACCCGGGCGGAGAAAGTCGCCGCTGGTTACCGGCTCAACGGCACCAAGCGCTGGATCACCAACGGCAGCATCGCCGACGTCGCCGTCGTGTGGGCGAAGGTCGCAACGGACAAGGGCGACGTCGTGCGCGGCTTTCTCGTCGAGCGCGGGCGGCCGGGTTTCAGCACGCGCGACATGCACGGCAAGTTCAGCCTGCGCGCCTCGATCACGTCCGAGCTGTTTTTCGACAACTGCCTCGTTCCCGAGGAGAACGCCCTGCCTGGCGTAGAGGGGATGCGCGGCCCGCTGTCGTGCCTGACGCAGGCGCGCTACGGGATCGCCTGGGGCGCCGTGGGCGCCGCCATCGCGTGCTACGAGTGCGCGCGCGACTACGCGCGCGAGCGGGTGATGTTCAGCCGGCCGATCGCGGGCTACCAGCTCGTACAGGCCAAGCTCGTCGCCATGCTCACCGAAATCACCAAGGCGCAGTTGCTCTGTCTCCGGCTCGGGCGCCTCAAGGACGCCGGCCGCATGCGTCCCGAGCAGGTCAGCATGGCGAAGATGAACAACGTGTCCCAGGCGCTGCACATCGCCCGCCTGGCGCGCGACATACTCGGCGCCAACGGGATCGCCGACGAGTACCCGGTCATCCGCCACATGCTCAATCTGGAGACCGTCAACACCTACGAAGGCACCGAGGACATTCACCGCCTGATCATCGGCAAGGACATCACCGGCTGGGACGCGTTCGGCTGAGCCGGGCAGAGGTGTCGGGCCTCTCTATTTGTACCGCGGCACATGGCCCGATGAGGCCGTCTCGAACCGGTAGGGGCGATCCGTGTGATCGCCCGTGCAACGCAACAAACCGCGGGAAATTGGGCGAATACGAGATTCGCCCCGAAGGGCCTGTGCCGAACGGCCGGCACCTTCGCGGCGTCACGCCAGTGAGTGTCCGCCGTCGATGTAGAGTGCTGCGCCCGTGACGTAGCTGCTCGCATCGGAGGCGAGGAACACCACCGCCCCCTCGATCTCGCGGACGTCGCCCAGGCGGCCGATTGGCAGCGACTTGATGAGTCGCTTGCCGGTCTCGCTGCTGAAGAACTCCTGATTCATCGGCGTGAGAAAGTAGCCGGGACACAGCGCGTTGACCTGGATGTTGTGCCGCACCCACTCGAGAGCCAAACAGCGGGTGAGCTGGACGAGCCCCGCTTTGCTGGCGGCGTAGGGCGACATGTACCGGGCGACGCGCGTGGCCATCACCGAGGCGACGTTGATGACCTTGCCCCGCCTGCGCGCGAGCATATGCTGTCCGACGTGCTTGCAGCACAGCATCGGGGCGCGCAGGTTGACGTTCAGCACGTAGTCCCAGTGTGCAGGGTCCATTTCCACGACCGCGCCGCTGCCCTCGATGCCAGCGTTGTTGACGAGAATGTCGATCTGCCCGAAGTGCTCGATGACCTGCTGGACCATGGTGCGGATGCTGTCATCCTTCGACAGGTCCGTCGCGACGGGCAGCGCGCGCCGCCCGGTGGCGCGCAGCTCCTCGGCCACGGCATCGAGGTCCCGCTGCGTGCGGCTCGCAATGGCCACATCGGCGCCCGCCCGTGCCAGCGCATTCGCCATGGCACGCCCCAGCCCTTTGCTGCCACCGGTGACCAGCGCGACCCGTCCGGTGAGATCGAACCAGTTTCCTTGCATTGCTGCCGCTCCCACGTGCTTGATCCTACGCAACACGGGGACGAGTCAACTGCTCCCCTCGCCTTGACCCCCTGCCAGGGGTCGCGTATGTCGAAAACGATGGCGCGTCCGAATCGCCGCGTGGTGATTACCGGCATCGGCGTGGTGAGCCCACTGGGTTGCGGGACGGAGAAGAACTGGCAGGCGCTGATCGCCGGGCGGTCCGGGATCGGCCCGATCACCCATTTCGATGCGTCCAGCTTCCCGGTGCGCTTCGCCGGCGAAGTGCGCGATTTTGACCCGACCGATTACATCGAGAAGAAGGAGATCAAGAAGATCGACCGCTTCGCGCAGTTCGCCGTCGCGGCGGCGCAAATGGCTGTCGACGATGCCGGCCTGCGGGTGACGCCGGGCAATGCCGAGCGCATCGGGGTGGTGATCGGCGTCGGAATGGGCGGCATCGCCACTATCGAAGACGGCCTGCGCACGTTTGACGAGGCGGGGCTGAAACGCCTGACGCCGTTCTTCATTCCGCGATTGATCGCCAACATCGCCCCCGGTCAGATCGCGATTCGCTTCGGGTGCACGGGCGTGAACTACACGCCGACCAGCGCCTGCGCGTCGGGCGGGCATGCGGTGGGCGAGGGATATCGTCTGGTGCGCTTGGGCTATCAGGATGCGGTGATCGCCGGTGGCGCAGAGGCGCCGATCACTTCGCTCGGCGTCGGCGGATTTGCCGTCATGCGCGCGCTGTCGACGCGCAATGACGCGCCCGAGCGCGCCAGTCGTCCGTTCGACCGCCAGCGCGACGGCTTCGTCATCGCGGAGGGCGCCGGTGTCCTCGTGATCGAGGCGCTCGAACACGCACAGGCGCGCGGCGCGCGCATCTACGCGGAGATCGTCGGCTACGGCGCCAACAGCGACGCCTATCACATCACCTCGCCCGCGCCAGACGGGCGCGGCGCGGCGCAGTGCATGCAGTTGACGCTGGCAGATGGGGAGATCGATCCGCTGGAGGTCGATTACATCAACGCTCATGGGACGTCGACGCCGTACAATGACGCCAACGAAACGCAGGCGATCAAGCAGGTCTTCGGCGAGCACGCGGCGCACGTGGCAGTCAGCTCGACGAAATCCATGACCGGCCACCTCCTCGGCGCTGCCGGCGGAGTCGAAGCGGCGTACACGGCACTGGCGATTTATCGCCGCTGTATTCCCCCGACCATCAACTACGAAGAACCCGACCCAGCGTGCGATCTCGACTACGTGCCCAACCGGCCGCGCGCGGCTGATATTCGCGTCGCCCTGTCGAACTCGTTCGGCTTCGGCGGTACCAACGCCTGTGTGGCGATGCGGCGCTGGGAGCCGTGAGTGGGGGGCCAGTGCGCAGTGACCGGTAAACCGGTGACCGCTGGACGGATAAGACTGGACACGCCTGATTTTTAGACTTCCGAACTGTCAACGGTGACCGGTCGACTGTTACACTCAGCGGGATGAATTTCGACGAGCTGTTCGATCGCCACTTGCTCGTGGTGGTGGGCAAGGGCGGGGTGGGCAAGACTACGGTTGCGTGCGCTTTGGGCCTTCAAGCCGCGCGGCGCGGCAAGCGCGCACTCATCTGCGAGGTTGACGGCCGAGCGCGCACCGCACATCTCTTCGGTGTCGAGCCCGCGCCAATTGGAAAAGTGGTCGAAGCGCGGCCGGGCGTCTTCCTCATGGCCGTCGAGGGCAAGGCGGCGCTGGCCGAGTATCTGGGGCTGATCATTCCGGTGCGCCGCTTCCTGCAGGCGGTCTTCAAGAGTCGCGTGTATCAGTACTTCGTCGCCGCGGCGCCTGGCCTCAAGGAACTGATGACCGTCGGCAAGATCTGGTACGAGGCGGAGCGGACCGATAAGGAAAGCAGCAAGCGGTGCTGGGACATCGTCATCATGGACGCGCCCCCGACCGGCCACAGCCTGCAATATCTGCGCATGCCCGCGGCCGCCCGCGAGGCGTTTACCGCGGGACTCGTGCACCGTGAAGCAGACCGCGTGGTGGGGCTGCTGACCGATCCCACGCGCACGGCGGTCAATCTCGTCGCCACGGCCGAGGAAATGCCGGTGAACGAGACCCTCTCCATGTACCGGCAACTGCGCGAGGAACTGTGCATGCCGTCCGGGATGTTGTTCATCAATCGCGTGCACCGGAGCGATTTCTTCAACACTGATATCGAGCGGTTGCTCAGCCGCGCGGCGCGCACCGGTGATCGCAAGGAGAAGCAGGTGCTCACGCAGGTCGCCGCTCGCGCGCGCGAGGAGGCAGGCTGGACGAGACTGAATGCGCGCTATCGCACCCGCTTGGCCGAAGGGGTGGACATGCCGGTGATCGAGCTGCCGTATCTCTTTACAGAGGAGTTCGGCTCCGCCGAAGTGCATCAATTAGCGGAGCTCATGGCGGGCGGCGAGAGCGTTGCCGGGTGGCGGGAGGGGCGCGCATGAGATCGCTCGCCGATGTGGTGGCAAAACACGAGGTCGTGATCTGTGCCGGCAGCGGCGGAGTGGGAAAGACGACTACAGCCGCGGCACTGGCCGTGCACGGGGCGCAGCAGGGCCGGCGCACGATCGTCCTCACGATCGACCCGGCGCGCCGGCTGGCTGATGCCCTCGGCCTGCATGAGTTGGGGAACGAGGAGCGGCCGATCGATCTGGACGCGCCCGGCGAGCTGAGCGCGATGATGCTCGACCAGAAGGGGGCATGGGACCGGCTCGTCGAGCGCTACGCGCCGTCAGCGGAGGCGCGCCATCGCATTCTGCGCAATCGCTTTTACCAGCACCTGTCAGAGAGCTTCGCCGGATCACAGGAGTACATGGCCGTTGAGCAATTGGCGGCGCTCCACGCCAGCGGCCGCTACGACCTCATTGTCGTCGACACCCCGCCCAGCCAGCACGCGCTCGACTTCCTCGAAGCCCCGCAACGCATCGCCGACTTTCTCGATCGGCAGATCATCCGTTGGTTCGTGAAGCCCTATTTTTCCGCCGGGTGGGCGACGCTGCGCGTTGTGAACCGGACGGCCGGCAATGTCCTGCGGCGGCTGGAGGATGCCACGGGCGTGTCGGCCTTGGTCGAAATCTCAGATTTCTTCACTGCGACAAGGGGCCTGTTCGAAGGGTTCGAGGAGCGCGTCCGCGCGGTCTATCGGCTGTTGCGTTCCCCGGCGACGGCCTTTGTGCTGGTTGCCACGCCTGAGGAACAGGTGCTCACGGAAGCGGAGTACTTTCTCCGTAAGGTCGCCGATCTGTCCATCAGCCTGCGTGCCGTGGTGTTCAATCGCGTGCACTACGAAGCCGCGGCGGAGTTCCGCGCGCTGGATGAGCGGTCGCTGCGGCGCATCGTGGCGCGGGCGATCAAGCAGAGTGATCGTATTCAGCGGCTGGTGGACAATTTCCTGCGCTATGAAGCCACGGCGCGGGGCGACCAGTTGCGCATCGAGGCATTTCGCAAGCAACTGCCGGCGCGGTTGGCCGTGACGATGGTTCCCAACTTCGACGAGGACCTCCACGACATCGACGGACTGCGCCGCATGATTCCACACCTGCTGGCGGCGTGAGGGCGCGTCGAAAGCCAGCCCGTTCGTGCTTCGACCAGCTCGACACGAGCCGGTTCAGTATCGAGCGCCGAGGCGCTTTTCGAGGGGCGGGACTGAGAGCTTGTGAATAAATCCA
>JBBITY010000001.1:0-2086 GCA_037440565.1 Desulfurellales bacterium | reverse complement strand
GCGGGACAGGCCGTAACACCGGCGGAAGGGCGGGAGCACTGCTCCCGCCCTCGAAACTGGAGCCCCGTTGCACCGGCACCGCTCTTGAGGGGTGGAGCATCGCTCCCCCCGGTGGATTTTTTCCCAAGTTCTGAGCGTCAGTGACTCGGGCCTTGTCGGGTCGCGCCGCTGGCCTCGGCAGTGGCGCGGTACGTGTCCCAGCGGTCGCAGTCTCGGCAGTAGCCGCTCCACAAGGAACTCGGGCGACCGCAGCTCGTGCAGCGATAGCCGGCCGCAAAGCCTTCCGCGCCGTTGGCGGCTCGCGACAGGCTCTCCAGTGCCTGCTCTAATTGGCCGCGGCGCCGGTGCACCTCCGCCCACTGCCGCTGCACGGCCGGAGCCTGCTGCCGGCCAATCGCTTGCAGCTCCGTCGCCGCGGTGTCGACCTGTCCGTCGCGCAGGGCGGCCTGTGCAGCAAGGAGGTGCATTGCGTCCGCGTCGAGCTGCTGCGCGAATTTCTTCATCAGTGCGACCAGGCGTTGGCGCTCGCGCGTGCTGCTGCTGTGATCCAGCAGCCGTTCGATGAACACCAGCCGTGGGGTATGCTTAAAAGCCCGTTCCCACACCTTCTTCGCTTCTTCGGTGCGCTCCGCAGCCACGAGGGCGTCGCCGAGGCTCACGACGGCCGGTACGAAGGCTCGATCCTCCTGCGCGACAGCCGCCAGGGCGTCCGCGCGCGCCGCGGGGTTCTCGATCGCCGTCGCCGCCTGATAGCGCAGGCGCAGAAGGCGCTCGCGCTCGACCGGCGCGCGGCGGCTGTCCCGCAACGTTCGCAGATACGCATCCTGAACCCGCGCGGCTTCCGTCCAGTTGCCGGTCTCGCGGTACAGCTCGCGCAGCAGCAGCAACGCGCGCGGCGCGCGCGGGTGCTGCACCCGGATCGTCTCCAGCATGCGGATGGCTTCCGCGGTCTCGCCACTCCGCCGCAGGACTTCGCCCAGGGCGCAGCGCAAGTCGGCGTCGTTGGCGTCGCGTGCGACTGCTTCGGCGAGCACCTGCCGCGCCGCGCCGTACTCGCCCGTGTCCATGAAGGACGACGCCAACGCGAGGGCGGCTGCGCTGTTATGCGGCTGGCGGCGCCAGGCTTTCCTGAGCAGACTCCGCCCTTTTTCCAACTCGCCATCCCAAGCCAGCGCGGCACCGTTTTGCTGCCAGCGGGTTGCCTGAACCGCCTGGCGGGCGCGGCGGCGCTCTCGCCAGCCGGCGATCCGGCGGCCGAGTTGCTGCAGCGAGGCGCCGACCGCCGCGACGAGGACGCCACCTGCAAAGGCAAAAACCAGCAGCCACCCCAGGGGAGCCTGCAGCGACCGCTGAGGCGAGAAGCGCACGTCCACCATGCCGGGATTCAGCCAGGCGAGAAGCGCACATAGGCCCAGAACCGCCACGCCTGTGGCGACGGCGAGCACCCGTTTCATGGCCGCTGGCTGTGGTTATCGCGCGGCGCCAGCCAAACGCAAGTCCCGCGCTTGGCTGCGGTAGGGCTCGGGGAGTGACACCACCGGCGCCCGCGTCCAGAGGCGCTCGATGTCGTAAAAAGCCCGCACCTCCTCGAGGAAAATGTGGACGACGACATCGCCATAGTCCATCAGAATCCAGTTGGCGCTGGCGTAGCCCTCCACGCCGCGCGGGCGCACGCCGAGGTGGGCGAGGTTCTCTTCGATGCCCTGCGCGATCGCCTGCGCTTGCGTGTCGGAGCGCGCCGTGCAGATCAGGAAGTAGTCCGTCAGCGACGACAGCTCGCTGACGTGCAAGAGCAACAGGTCGTACGCCTTCTTCTCGAGGGCGTAACGAACGCAGAGCAGTGCGGTGTCGCGGGGTTCGATGACTGTCAAGACGATACGCTTCCCCGCGCGTAAAGCCGCTCGCGCAGCAGGTAGCGCTCAACCGCGCTCGGGACCAGGTAGCGAACCGACTGACCGCGCTGCAGGCGCGATCGAATAGCAGAGGCGGAAAGAGCGAGCGGCGTCACTTTCAAAAAAACGATTCGGGTCCCCGAGTCGTGGAATAGCATCCGGCGATCAGCACCGTAGCAAAACTCTCGCCGCGC